>JAYUPV010000417.1:0-3255 GCA_043759865.1 Alphaproteobacteria bacterium
ACCCTTCCGGTTCAATTTGTTAATTTTAGGGGCTTGGCTGCGCCCCGCCAACAGGAATCCCGCTATATTTTCCCTATTCGTTGATATCGTTTGACAAAGGCCCCCACTTTGCCTTATGACTCTCTGACCAAAATCCCGTGCCCAAATGGCGGAATTGGTAGACGCGCAGGTTTCAGGTACCTGTGGGGTTACACCCGTGTAAGTTCGAGTCTTATTTTGGGCACCATTCTTTCGAAAAAAAGCCGCAACAGCCACCTAGGCCTTGCGGCTTTTTTTTATGCGGGCGGCAAGGAGCTGCGCATTCTCCATGAATGGGTGTACCAGCATGCTCCAGGCGTTCTGGTAGGGCGCTTCTTCTTTTTCCCCGCCAAGACCAATGGTGATTTTTTCGTCCTTCCAGCGCGTGACATAGAGCGTGCCAAAGATCCAGTCCCAAATGCCCAGCAACGCGCTGAAGTTCTTGTTGTAGTGCTGCGGGTTCTCGCTGTGGTGTATCTGGTGCTGCGCAGGACTGATGATAAAACGCTCAACCACGGGTCCGAAAGAAATCCATACATGCGAATGATGCAGAACGCCGCCAAGAATAGTCAGCAGATACATCAACGCGTTCACCCCTGCCAATGTCAGCGCCGCCTTCGTCCCCGGATAGAAATGCATGAAGATGACGAGGCTGAGGCCATAGCCGAAGCCCTTGGTCGCGGCGGTCAGCCAAAAATCAACCGGATGCAGGCGGTAGACCGCAAGCGGCGTCATCGCCTTGGCTGAATGATGCACCTTGTGGAACGCCCACATGGCAGGCACGGCATGGGCGAGGCGGTGCAGCCAGTAGTAGAAGAACTCGGCAAATATTATCGACTGCAACGTGAAATACGCCATCACCATGAATCCGGGCGCAACGCCCTCCTTGACGGGGGGAAGCAGCACAGAAAACGACATGGCAAGGGCGACATAGTATTTGGGCGTAAAAATTCCCCAGTTGAACAGCGAGATCATGAGCCCGAAAATCATGAAGGCGAAAATGCCGTCATTCAGCGAGGAACGGTGCGACCAGATATGCGGGGGGAACATATAACCCCAGAGGCCTGTTGCGCTTGCGGCCCTGCCGTCTTTCGCCGCATACCAGAAATAGAGCAGCGCCACGATCAGGTAATTCGCCGCCATGGCGGGCCAGTACAGGCGCGAACCCTCGACCGCCATAAACAAGGCCGTCGCGGCAACGGTGACAAAAAGCACCCCGAATTTCTTTGTGGATTCGTCTGGTTGATATGCCGTCATGCTGTCCCACCCGCTTGCTGCAATGGTAGCCCCTCGGCGCGGATGGGGGAAGCGGGGCTTGTTCCATTACCAGAATCAAATAGTCTTTACGAAGGCTCTTTCAAGGAATGGGTAAGGGTTGGACGTTGACACCCGCAAGTGGACGATTCATGTTTGCAGGGCATGCTCACAAACAATATTTTCGGAACAATTTCTGGCAGAATCATCATCCTGCTGCTCGCGGCGACCCTGCTGGTGGGGCTGGGGCGGATTCTGGTGCTGCCGGTCTTCGAAGGCTATGACGAAAACGCGCACTATTCGCGGATTCAAGCCGAGGCCTTTGCGATACCCGGCACCCGTGCCCATTTCATGTCGACCGAAGTTTCAGATTACCCGCGCCACGGCCCGATGTCGCCGCGCTGGATTTACGCACGCGCCTTCAACCAGTCTTACCGCGAAGCGATCAAGACCGGGAAACCTCCGCGCGTAATGGAAAAATTCAAGACACTCGATTACACCGACTACCGCAGTTTCTTTTCCACTCCTACCCGAGCAGACGAATACAAAAAACTTTACCGCAAGCAGGCGGGCGTGCCCGCCTATACCGCAGCAACCGGCGTCAACTGGCAGTACCAGCATCCACCACTTTACTATGTGCTGATGGGCAAGGCGCTAAAGACGGTAGGTGACGCACCGCTCGTACCGCGTCTTGCCGTGTTGCGCATCCTCAGCTATTTACTCGCCTTCACCGGATTTGCAATCGGCCTGTTCGCGACATTGAGGCATCTTGAAATCAGGCGGCATCCGGCGGCGGGGGTCGTTGCCATACTCGGCGCTTTTTACCCCTTCGTCATGCCGATGTATTTCGAGGAATTCGCGCGGCTTGGCAATGACAGCCTTTGCGCGTTGATGTTTTCAATCATCTGGGCGCTCGCGCTCTGGCATTTGCGCCAGCCCCGCGAAAAAGCAATCTGGGTGCTGATAGGGCTTTTCATCGGCATTTCATGCCTTGTGAAAATGCTGATGGTGGCAACCGGATTCGGCTTCATTGTTTTCATGGCGTTACACGCCTTCCGGCGGGATGCCGATGTAAAAGGACTCACCGCACGCCTGCAGCCCACCCTCGTTACGGGAGCGATTGCCGTTGCCATTGGTATCTGGTCAAAAACAGTAACGAGCGCGGTCGGCTCTATCGAGCTCGATACATGGATGCAGGGTGGCGGGTTTGTGCAGGACGACGGCATAGCGTGGACGAGCATGCTGTGGAACGTGCAAAACCTTTTTACCTCCATGATCTACAACTTTTCCGACCTTGCGCTGTTCCACAAGGGCGTGGCGGTTATAGCAGGCTTTTTTTGTGCTCTTCTTTTCGTTCTCGCCGCATGGCTGTATTCGCTGCCGCGTGACTTGAGGCAGGAAGAATGGCTGCCGCTCTATGTGCTGCTGCCCGTTGCGGGTGGATTGCTGCTGCATGCTGTGCTTGGCGGGTTTGCCTATCGCCCCGAAGATGTGGGTGTGACGCCGGGAAGATATATCCATGTCGCGGCCCCCGCCCTGATGCTGATTTTCGGCGTTGGAATGTGGCGGCTGTCGATGCACCGCAGGGGACGTATCTTTTGTGGCATGCTGTTATCGGCGGCTTTTTTGCTTAATCTTTGCATTATCGGCCTACGAAGCGCCCTTGCCACGGGATGCCTCTGACCAGCGACAATTTCAGCAAAGTGTTCATCGACCTCGAAAACGGGGCATGCCGGCCTGAAATCGTATACGAACGCCTTGCCCTGCTCGCCTTCCCTGCCGCCGGGTTTGACTGCCTTGCACTCGGCCTTGTCGCACTTGCCGCCGCGGCCGTATTGACGCTACGCCGACCCGTTGCCTGAGGAATTTACCGGTCATTTCAAGACGCTGGACTCAGGCCTGTGTCCTGTTATAGATTTTCGGCAACCGGTAAACAAAAAACACAGGCGTAAACCTTATGAACGTGACCTTGCACGAGGGCGA
>JAYUPV010000418.1:0-2870 GCA_043759865.1 Alphaproteobacteria bacterium
CCCGCGAGCTTGCCGTCGTCCATGCGGTTGATGCCGACATCGAGAACAATCGCGCCCGGTTTTACCCAGTCGGCTTTCACCAGATGCGGCTTGCCGACGGCGACGACGAGAATATCGGCTTCGCGCGCGAGCTTGGCGATGTTGGGGGTGCGCGAATGGCAGGTGGTGACGGTGCAGTTTTCGCGCAGCAGCAACTGGCCGACCGGCTTGCCCACCAGATGCGAGCGCCCGATGACCACGGCATGCAGGCCGCTTAAATTCTGCTGAACCGATTTCGCCAGAATTATGCAGCCCATGGGCGTGCAGGGCACAAGGCCGGGCATATCGGCCATCAGCCTGCCCATGTTTTCAACATGCAGGCCATCGACATCTTTCGAAGGTTCAAGCGCCTTTAAAATCGTGGCGCTATCAATTTGTTTCGGCAGCGGCATCTGCACCAATATGCCATGCACCTTGCCGTCGGCGTTGAGCGCGTGGACGAGTTTCAGCAATTCGTCTTGCGAGGTGTTTTGCGGCATGCGGTGGACGAAGCTGCGCATGCCCACTTCTTTGGCCGCTTTTTCCTTGTTGTTCACATACACGGCGCTTGCGGGGTCGTCGCCCACCAGCACGACCGCGAGGCCGGGCAGTATTTTGTGGTCGCCCACCAGCACCTCGACATGGCGCTTGATGCTTTCGCGCAGTTTTTTGGCAATGGCCTTGCCATCAATAATTTGTGCCTTGCTCTCGGTGGTTTCTGCAGGTTTCTGTTTCATTTGCGCCTGTCCCATTTTTTACCCTGTCATCATGCCGTATTTGAGTTTGCCCAGCAGATCCATCAGGAAATAAATCCCGAAAATGATAATCATGGGCGTGAGGTCGATACCGCCGAGCGGCGGGATGATTTTGCGCAGGCGCATCACCAGCGGGTTGGTCAGCCGGTTCAGCAGCATGCAGAATTTTTTGACATTCTGGTTGTTGATGTTCAAAACATCGAAGGTCACAAGCCAGCTGACCATCACCGTCAGGATGATGAGCCAGAAATAGGCCTGCAGGGCCAGCATCAGGATGTCGATCAACAAAATGGCCATAATATTCCCGTTCCTTCGAGTTTTCAGGCTATCCCTTGAGCCTTCCCGCCGCAAGCGGGGTTTTTGCGAAAACGGCGTTAATGAAATGCCTGTTTCCGGCTGATTTAACAGATAGTTAACCCATCCGCGCTAGACTTTAAAGGATATGGCGCATACATTTTAATCAAGAGGACGTAAAACTTGCCGAGGATAGCCCAAGGATAGCCATGAAAAAGACCCTTCTGTTCCTGTTACTGTCCGTGTTTCCGGGCTTTGCCGCGCCGGCCTTTGCCGATGATGCCGTGCTGAAATACCATGTCATCAACAACGTCTCCATCACCACCATCTCGGCAACCCAGATGTCGATAAAACGCGTGATGACCGACCTCGCCCGCGACGACAGCGAAGAGGACACGATCGTCACCCTGCTGCCCGACAAATTCGGCGTGCGCTCCGGCGACCACGAAAGCGTTTACGATCTCACGACGAAGATGCTGTACAAAATCGATCATGCCAAAAAAATCTGGCAGGAAATCCCGCTGCACTCCGTACCGCTCGACCACGAGCATATGCGTCAGGTGATGGGCAAGCGCGCGGTCGAATTCGAGACCATCACCGGCACCGGCAAATACACCAAGACGATGAGCGGCATCGTGCTGGAAACCAAAGACCACGACCTCGATCTCGACACGATCTACGGCAGCCTCGCCGACGTCAAATCCGCGGGCGCGATGAACCTTGTACACCGCGGCCCGCATAAATCTTTCGAGTCCTCGCGCGGCCCGCTGGTCGAATTCACCCAGTCGGACAAGCTGATGCCGCAGTCGCTGCTCAAGAGCTATAACGACTTCCTCGTTTACGTGCCCACGCTGCACCCCGACGTCGAAAAAATCATGGGCGTTTCCAGCAAGCCTTTCGCCACGCTCAACTACAAGACCGACGACCATTGCGGCCGCCGGACGGATGCAAAATGGGCGCTGACGGATATTGCCGTCAACAAGGGTGCGAAGCTCGACCCCATGCCCGCCGGCTACACCCCCTATTTCACGGCCGACGCGCCGCTCAACGCGGCCTTCGTCTCGGCGCAAAAGGCGGGGCCCAAAGCCGCCAATTACGCCGACCGCATCAAAGGCTTTATCGCACAGGGCGACCGCATGCGCGCCATGCTGGCGCAAAACGAAATGGCCATTTCGCTGACGGCCGAAGAAGCCCGCACGCAGGAGAAGCTGTCCTTCGGGGTGCTGGGGCTGCCGGAAGACCCGCTAACGTCTGACACCATGTCCGCTGTCACGCAGGCCCAGTCGAAGCTGCGTGAAAATATCGAGCGCTCCAACGAAACGCTGAAAAGGGCGAAAAAAGCCTATCCTGATTATGTATATCTCCTCGATGTCTACCGCGCCAGCAACATCATCGCCACCCTTGCTCTCGACGCCGCAGCAGACCAGCCCTTCGACGACAAGTCATTCGTGAAAGCACTCAAGATGTACAGCAACGCCGTGATTGAAAACCCGTGGATGGCGTCGGCTTATGCCTTGCTTGGCGATGCGCACCGTGAATATGGCGACGGGCTTTTTGCTTGGGTATGCTGGAACACGGCGCTGAAGCTGAAGCCAGACCTGCCGCTGAAGGCCAAGCTGGATAAAATCAAGGCCACCATCGAAAAGGATTTTCCCGAGTATTTCTAGGCTTTTTACCGGAAAACGCGCTTGAAATCCTCGTGCGCACAGCTACGATGCGCTCCAGAAAAGGAAACAGAAAAATGTCCGACTCCAAAAACCTCGCCTATCTCGAACTGAAAGACGGCCGCGTGACCATCGAGCT
>JAYUPV010000419.1:0-4549 GCA_043759865.1 Alphaproteobacteria bacterium
ACGCCGCCGACTGGCAGGACCCGTCACAGTCGGGCGCGAAGTTCACCACCTGGCTTTACCGCATCGTGCTCAACCTTTGCATCGACGAAAAACGCAAAAGCCGTTTCAGCAATATCGACGATATCGCCGAGCCCGCAGATTCAAAGCCCGACGCTGAGGAAAAACTCGAACAGCAGGAACAATCCGCCCGCGTGCGTGAAGCCCTCGAAAAACTGCCCGAGCGCCAGCGCGCCGCATTTGTTTTGTGTTTCTACGAAGACTATTCAAATAAGGAAGCCGCCGACATGCTGGGCATCAGCGTGGGTGCGGTCGAATCCCTGCTGGTGCGGTCGCGCCGCATCCTGCGGGACGAACTGGTGGGAGAAAAGACATGAGTGACATGAACATTCAAACCTTCAAGGACAGCGTCGACCTTTACTCGGCCGACCTTTCCAAATGGCCGGTCGAGGCGGTCAAGCCCGCGATCGCCTTCATGCGCGATAACAGCGTCGCCGCCGATTACTTCGACAAGGCGCTGCTGTTGGACGCAAAGCTGCGCGCCTTCGCGCCCGAAGCCTTTGACCAGTCCGCTCTCGAAGCGCGTATCATGCAGGGTATCGCGGGTGAAAAGCAGGCCGCGAAAGCGCCGGTGCAGGCTGTTATCGCCGCGACTGCAGCGGCAAAACCGGTGCGCGCCGCATGGCTGTTCGCACCCGCAAGCGGGCTTATGGCCGTCGCGGTTCTCGGGTTTTTCTTCGGTTTTTCCCAGCCGCAGCAAACACAGCAGGCCTACGCGCCGCTCGACCCCGCCTATGTCGCGGAAGAACAGCTGGCAAGCATCGAGGCCGATGTCGATTACGGTTATGACGGGGAGATTTTCTAGATGAACAGGCTGGTGACCATCCTCGGGGGTGCGCTGTTCCTGTCGCTTGCGGGAAACGTTTTCATGGCGGGCTACATGGCCGGCGGGCATGCGGGCAGCAGGGCAGGCAGCACGCCGCCCGTCGTCGAAGCCCCCGGCAAACCCGACGACCGCGCCGAATGGAAAAAGCGTGACGACGAGCTGCGCACAAAACTTTCCGATGCTGACCGCAAGGTGTTCGAGGAAATAAAATCCGCCAATCAGGAAAAAATTCAAGGTTTGAAAAAATCGCTCGACGAAGCGCGCTTCCGCGTCGAGGACGCCCAGCACGCCGACCCTATCGACAAGGCCGCGCTTGAAGACGCGATACGCGGCGAGGCCGCCGCCCGTACCGAATTCCTCGGCACCATCCGCGCCATGCGGAAAGACATCTCCTCGAAACTGTCCCCCGAAGGGCGCAGCGCCATGGAAAAACTGCGCCCGCCCAAGCCGTCGCACGACGCCAAGCGCAACGACCGCCGCCGTGGCGAATTCCTCGAACGCTGGCGCGAGCGCGGCGGACGCGGCGACAGAGGTGGCGACAGAGGTGGTGACAGGGGAGTCGAATCCGCTCCCCGTTCTGAAAGCGGCGAAGGCCCGGGTCATCCGCCGCCATCTGGCGATGAACCGTCGGGAGGTTATGGCAACCCCCCCGCGCCGCCGCCTCCCGCCGATGATTGCGGCGGCTGCGAAGTGCCGGGCGCTGTGCCGGAAACCCCGCCCCAGCCTTGATTTCGCACGCGTTCCTGCTATTGTTTGGGAAATCCCAACCAATAGGAGACGACGAGTGACTTCTTTCAAGAAAATTGTGATGTGCTTCGGCCTGTTCGCCGTTTTGTCCATGCCTCTCGCAGGCTGCAGCGGCACCTGGCAGGGCGTGAAGAACGACTGGCATGATGTGACCGGCAGCAACGACGACGGCGCACCCGCCTCGTCTGAAACCGCTGCCTCGCAGGAAGCCGCTCCCGCACCTGCCGAAGCGCAGGGCGATGCTGCCGTTTCCGACGAAAACAGCCCGTCCGCCTACAACTAAGAATTTTTTTCGAATTCGAGCGGGGTGACTTGCCACAGGCAGGCACCCCGTTTGAATATCCAGACCTTCGAGGAATTACATGAAAAAGATTTTCGCTCTTTTCGCGCTCGCAACGCTTCTCGCCGCCCCGCTTTCGGGCTGTAACACCGTGTCCGGCCTCGGGCAGGACATGAAAGCCGCCGGCAACGCCGTCACCAATTCCGCCGAACGCACGCGCGGCAATTAAGACTCTTACAGGGCAAGAGTGCCCGGCTTGATTTTCAAAAGCGGGTTCGCCTTGCGGATATATGCGACCTTTTCGGTCTGGTCCAGATAGGCCGCGACTTCTTCAGCTTTGAATTGCTTCACCAGCCTGCCTTTCTCGTAGCGCGCCATAGCGGTGATGTTGCCTGCCGCATCGTAAATAGTGCTTGCGATCCTGCCGTCTTTCGTGTCGTTTAGCTGGCCGTTCCTATAGTGCTGGGCGACCGAGGGCGTGCCGTCAGGATAGAAGGACATATAGGCGGGGCCGTCGTCGGCCGGATCCTGCGGGAGGCCGAGGTTGGCGTAGGTAAAACTTTTCTGTACGCCGGTGTCGTAAAATTCGCGCTCGGCGGGAAGCCAGCCGCCGGAAAAAGCATCGGTCAACTTGCCGTTGCTGAAAAAATGGGTCGATGCCGTGCGTCCGTTCGGGTGAAAGACCTGAATAGCGGGTTCAAGATTCTTGCCGTTGTTGCGCTCGCCGTTCAGGTTGAAGCGGTCGAGGCGCAAAATGCTGCCGGGCTCAGCCGCGTCGAGGATGGCCGTAACCAGTTCCCCCCCCCGCCGTCTGCTGTGCCTCGCTGCTTTGCGCTGCTTTGTGCAGGTCTTCGAGCGAGCGAGCGGTGACAATGATTTTGTAATGGTCCTTGCCGACGCCGCCGTCGATTTCAACTTCTATGGGCATGATCGTTTCCTTTTGCAAAACTGCGAGACAGTGCCGCGCGAAAATTTTCGCCCGGGAACTTGTTTTGCAATCCGTGCAGTAGAAGGAGAGGGGCGAGAAACGTATAAACCGCCAGTCCTCGGAAGGGTCAGCACTTGAGCTTGTCTGCACAGTACACCCCGCCAATTATTCTGTCAAATAAAAGGCGATATATATTTGATAAATATATATTAATAGCCAGGCTTCGGCCCTGCTGCTTTGCGGACAGCGGCGGGGCTGCGCGCGGGATAGTCGAACTTCGCGCCTTGTTTCAAGGGGGCTGCCGCCACGCTGAAATCGGCTTTCGGGTTCGGCATGGCGCGGTTTTCGCCCGGCTTGCCTGTTACCTGTTCGAGCAGGTAGTCGCGGCCGAGATCGGTCAGCGACG
The DNA here is from genome assembly GCA_043759865.1 of Alphaproteobacteria bacterium. Classification (GTDB taxonomy): domain Bacteria; phylum Pseudomonadota; class Alphaproteobacteria; order Micavibrionales; family UBA2020; genus JAPWJZ01. The sequence goes on from JAYUPV010000419.1 coordinate 3,245, forward strand.
GCGTGACCTTGATCGACTGCTGCGGCAGGTTTTGCGCCACTTCACGCAGGTTCTGCGTCCAGCTTTGCGCCTTCGGCGTCGCGGCTTTCGCGGCGTCCAGCCCTTTTTCCTCGAGCATGTCGAACAGGCTTTCGGCCTGCTGGCGGTTGAAGCCGATATGGAAGAAGCGGTCGTTCTCCGCCACGAGGAAGGTCTTGTCCTGCGCCTCGCTGTGGAACTGCATCACAGTGCGGTTCAGGTTCACGATATCGGCCGGCATCTCGACCGTGCCCACGCCGCGCGGCACGGGGTTCGGGATGGTGGCGGCGCCGACGACGGTAAAGCCGTCTTCGCGCGAAAGTTTTTTCAAGGCGGCATAGGCCGTTGCTTCATCCATCCGCACCTGCAGGATGTCGTTCGACAAAACCATGTAGAACCACTGCTTCTCGGCGTTGTAATACGCGTCGTCGATCAGCGCCTTGTGGGTGATGATGTTGCCGACGACCACGAGGTCGGGGTTCGCCGAAAGGCCCGCGAAGATATTGGCGGCCAGCTCCGGCTGCTCGACCGCGATAAAGCCCGGCTTTTTCGAGGGGCCGTTGCGGCGGGTGTTGAAGCCCGTCTCGCGCTCTTCGGTGTACATCATGTAGCCGAGCGTATCCATGTTGAAATAGAGGCTCTGCAGGTTGTTTCCGCCCGGCGCGGTGATGGCGGGAGCCGCAGTGATGGCCTGTTTCACCTTCGCGAAATCGCCCGCCGACAGGTCGACGCCGTAGAAATACTGGCCCGGCGAGGCGCTTTCCAGCAGGTCGTCGAAATCGCTGCTTTCGGCGCGGAATTCGAGCTTGTTCTTCGCAGCATCAAGCGACAGGATCGAGGCGTTGCGCGGATTGAAATAGGTGCCCGACAGGTTCAACAGGTCTCCCTGTGCTGCGATCGTGACTTTGCCTTCCACGACCTGCACTTCGCCGTGCTTGTCGACCAGCAGATGCGTGCCGTCTTCGAGCGGCTGGACGAGCGTGACGGTTTTCAGGTTGATGCTGTGCTTCTGCCCGTTTTTCGGGTTCACGACATGCATGAAATCGGCGCTCTGGTGCAGTTTTGCAATCGTTTCGTCGGGCACGTTCAGCGCGCCGGTGTGCTTGCCCCAGTAAATCGTGGTGTTGTCCTGCTTGGTCACGATACGGTCGATGTTTTTCGGGTTGTAGAGCCCGTCATATTCTTCCTTGAACGCGGGAACCTTGCGCTGGATATGCGACAAAATCTCTTTCGCCATTTGCGGCGAGATGTCGTCGGCCATGTTGTGGCCGGTGCCGTTGACGGTCA
>JAYUPV010000420.1:0-2897 GCA_043759865.1 Alphaproteobacteria bacterium
ATCAACCGCGCAATCTGGCGAAATCGGTGACGGTGGAGTAGCCGGAGAAATTGCGGAAAATCGTGGATTTTGATTGAAAAATCCGGCATTCCCTATATGATCAATATGATTTATGTGGCCTTCCGAGGGCGGGGGCGATGCCCTTGAGTCGGCAGGTCACAAAGTTAATCCCCCCTGATACGAGGATGGAAAAAGTCATGAGCACTGAAAGCCCCGTGCATTTCGAGAAAGAGGCCCATGTCAGCAAGATGCGGTCTTTCGCCAAAACCATCAGCTGGCGCGTGCTGGGGTCGATTGACACCTTCGTCATCACCTATCTCGTCACCGGCGAGGCGAAATACGGCGCCTTCGTGGCCTCTGCCGAGGTCGTCACCAAGATCTTCCTTTATTATTTCCATGAACGCGCATGGGCGCATATCCGCTGGGGCGTGGTGAAAAACTAGCCTCGGCGATTTTTCTTCAGTCGGCTATCAGCCGATGTTTGCGCAGCAAATCCTGCAATTCGCCCGAAGCGTAGAGGTCGCGCACGATGTCGCAGCCGCCCACGAACTCGCCCTTGACGTAGAGCTGCGGGATGGTCGGCCAGTTGGTGAAATCCTTGATGCCCTGCCGCAGGCCGGGGTCTGAAATAACATCGACATCCTTGAACGCGACGCCGAGATTGTCGAGCACCTGCACCACCGCCGCCGAATAACCGCATTGCGGGAAGGCGGCCGAACCTTTCATGTACAGCACAACGTCGTTGTTCGCGATGTCGTGGCGGATGCGCTCGAAGACTTCCCTGTTTTCAAACATGCCTCACGCCCCCGCGATACGGGTGGTGATTTGCAGGGCGTGGATGGTTTCGCCGATATGCGCACCCAATGCTGCATGCACCATGCGGTGCTGCTCGATCAGCGGCTTGCCGAGGAAATGCACCGAAACAACCGTGGCCGCAAGGTGCAGCCCATCGCCGCGCAGGTCTTCCACGCGGACTTCCGCCCCGGGAATGCCCCTTCTTATCAGCGTTTCGATGCTTGCTGTGTCCATTTTCAGCCTCAATCCGGAACCTTTGGCCTGACCATACGTTAAGGCAATACGCGTTAATAATCTGATAATAAAGTTAGCCTAAGCTGCCAAATAATCAAACAACTGCAACGGGCCACTTTAAAATCATCGAATAAGCCCTTCCCTTTTTTGTAAAATGAGGTAGAAGTAAGATGGATAGTTTTGTAGAGTGTTATGTAAATTTAATGAGCGGAAACCAGTTCAAACCCCTGACGATCGGCATTTCAACCTCCGCCCTTTTCGACCTGCGCGAGGAGCACGAAGTTTTTCTCAAACAAGGCATCGCCGATTACCGCGCCCTGCAATTCTCCCGCCGCCGCGAGATCATGAAACCCGGCACGGCTTTTTGCGTCATCCAGAAACTTTTGTCCATCAACGTCCCCGGTGAAAAGCCGCGCGTTGAAGTCGCGCTCATTTCCCGCAACGATATCGAAACGGGCATCCGCGCGCGCTATTCGCTCGACCATTACAAGCTCGACATCCCGCGCATCGCGCTCACGGGAGGAAAGCCGGTCGAGGCGAGCCTGCTGAAGGCCTATGGCATCGACCTGTTCCTGTCGCGCCACCCCGATGATGTGCAGCGTGCCGTTGACGGCGATATTGCGGCCTCTGTGCTGCATGACCCGCCGCTCGAAGCCGCCCCTGCCTGCAAGCCCGGCAAAGTGCATTTCGCGTTTGACGGTGACATGGTTTTGTTTGGCGGTGAATCCGAAGCGATCTTCCAGCGCGACGGGTTGCTCGGCTTTTTGAAATACGAAACAGAAAACGCCGAAGTGCCCATGCCCGCAGGCCCGTTTGCCAAGGTCCTGTTCGTCATTCAGGCGTTGAAGGCGACCTTCCCCAAAGACGAATGCCCGATTGAAACATCGCTGGTCACCATGCGCTCCGGCTCGGCGCAGGTGCGCCCCATGAACACGCTTATCGACTGGGGCCAGATTGTGGACGGCGCGTACATGATCGGCCGCTCAAGCCAGGAAGGCCACAAATACCAGAAAGTCGACGTCCTCGCCGCCATCGGCGCGGATTTATTTTTTGACGACCAGACCTACCACACCGAGCCTGCTTCCCGCGTGGTGCCGTCCGGCTATGTCCCGCAGAAAACCGGGCATGACAAGGCGGCGTAGCGCAGAAGGCTGAACATACTACTATCCTGATTTCAGGGGAGTCCGCATGTCCACCGTCACCAGCTCCGGCGATCTTTCAACCATCATGGCGGCGGACACAGCATGGCTCGATGACGCCCTCGCTCAGGGCTTCGCGTTTTTCGACAATCACGTCTACACCGCTTTCGATGATTTCTATTACCTCGATTATGTGGCCACCATCGATACCAACACCCTTATCGTGGCGTTCCTGACCAACGCGAATGGCGATGCCACGTTCACGGGCAGCGACATGTCGCTCGCCACCGGCATCGTCAACACGCTGGATTTTTCTGGCGACGGCGGCTCGTTCAGCTTCGCGGGCGAGCAGAATTACCAACTCGGCGAAATCGGCAAATGGACCTTTACCTCGATCGCCGGGATGGACGGCACCGAAGGCTTTCTGATGGAAGGCAAGCTGCGCCTGTCGCCCCTTGGTGGCGTGATCGGCCCGGCAACCCGCATGGTGCTCTACACCAACGGCATCGAAATTGAATATCTCGGCAACTTCAGGGTCGATAAGCCGCTCGGGACCTATACAAATATCAACGTGAACGATGCGAGCGGTTCCTTCTCCCTCGCGGGGAGGTTTACCGCGCTTGCCTTCTCCAACGCGCTCGACGCCGCTGCGACGTTTAACGATGTTCTCGACAACGCCTCCCTGTTCAGCGGCGGCGACACCTATACTGTGGCCGACGGCACGCGCCT
>JAYUPV010000421.1:0-2298 GCA_043759865.1 Alphaproteobacteria bacterium
GAACAACAGCATCCTGAAAGGCGTCACCCGCAGCGCACTGCAGGCGTTGTGCAAAAAAGAAAAAATCAAGCTGGTCGAACGCGCCTTTACCGTGAAAGAAGCTTATCAGGCGAAAGAGGCGTTTTGTTCCTCCGCCGTCGCACTGATCGCGCCGGTGGTTGAAATCGACGGCAAGAAAATCGGCGATGGCAAAGCGGGGACTCTCACCTGCAAGCTGCTCGATTTGTACATGGCCTATGCGACCGACGCTGCAAACAAGCAGGAACGCTGGGACCCGAAGTGACCAATACTCTTCCGAAACCCCGCGCCGTTGTTTTCGACTGGGACGACACGCTGGTCGACAACTGGGACACCGCGTTCAAGGCGCTCAACACCGCGCTCGTCCATATGGGTGCCGAGCCATGGTCGGCAGAGGAAGCCCGTCGTCGCTCCGGCCCCTCGGCGCGCGACCTGTTCACCGGTCTGTTCGGTGCGGACAGGTGGAAAGAAGCGGACAAGGTTTACTACGATACTTTTTGCGCTCTGGTCATCGACAATGTGCGCCTGCATGACAACGCCGACCATTTCTTGGAGCTGCTGGCGAAGAACAATATTTTCATGGCCGTTGTCAGCAACAAGCGCAACCCGCTTTTGAAACGTGAAGTGGAGCATCTCGGCTTCAACCGCTATTTCAAAAAAGTCATCGGGGCAGGGGAGGCATCTGCCGACAAGCCCGACCCTGCACCGCTCTTGATGGCGCTTGAAGGCAGCGGCATCGCGCCCGGGCCCGATGTCTGGTATCTCGGCGACAGCCACACCGACATGATGTGCGCGCTTCGCGCGGGCTGCACGGCGGTACTGCTCGAAACAAAGCCGCCCCCCGAAGATCTGCTGATCAAGAATCCTCCCTCCCGCCGCTTCCGTCACCACAAAGACCTTATGGAATACGTAGGGGCCTATTTCACCTGAGTTTATTAATTCCGCTTGTGAAGTGGCTGATTCGGCTTTACAAATTTTAGAGGTGGCATAGATCAAGTGCCCTTTTAAACGCTATATATTTATAAGGCGAGGGATGAAAAAAATGTCCGACAAAAGCCAGAACCTCCAAGACAAGTTTTTAAACAAAATCCGCAAAGAGAAAATGTCCGTGACCGTATTTTTGGTCAATGGCGTCAAGCTGCAGGGCATTATCACCTGGTTCGACAACTTCTCCATGCTGCTGCGCCGCGATTCACACTCGCAGCTGATCTACAAGCACGCCATTTCGACCATCATGCCGGCTTCGCCCGTGCGCCTGAACGACGACGAGGGCCACGACACCGATGCAGGCGACGCTCCTGCCGCGACGGCTTAAGCTTTCATGAGCGACAAGGTCGTTGTCATCCATCCCGAGCTGTCTTTTCACAAGGGCGACACGAAGATACACGCGCGCATCCCCGAGGCTTCGCTCGAAGAAGCCATCGGCCTTGCCCGCGCCATCAACCTCGACGTTGTGCATGACGAGGTTATCAACCTTTCAAAAATAACACCCGCCACGCTTATCGGCTCCGGCACCGTCAAGCGCATCAAGGACATCGTGAAGGAACTCGGCGCTGGGCTTGTGTTCGTCGATTACGCCCTCAGCCCCGTACAGCAGCGCAACCTTGAAACGGCGTGGGAAGCGAAAGTCATCGACCGCACCGGATTAATTCTCGAAATTTTCGGTGCGCGTGCGCGTACGAAAGAAGGCCAGCTGCAGGTTGAGCTTGCGGCTCTCGGCTTCCAGCGGTCGCGCCTTGTGCGGTCGTGGACGCACCTTGAACGCCAGCGCGGTGGCTTCGGCTTCCTCGGCGGCCCCGGTGAAACGCAGATCGAAACCGACAGGCGGCTTATCGACGAGCGCATCCGCCGTTTGAAAGACGAGCTGGAGCATGTGCGTGCCACGCGCAAGCTGCAACGCGACTCCCGCAAGCGCGAGCCTTATCCCATCGTCGCCATCGTCGGCTATACCAACGCGGGCAAATCGACGCTGTTCAACCGCCTGACGGGCGCTGAAGTTTTCGTGAAAGACCTGCTGTTTGCCACGCTAGATACCACCATGCGCGGCATCGACCTGCCTTCGGGAAAAAAAGCGATTTTGTCGGATACTGTCGGGTTTATTTCCGAGCTTCCCACGCAGCTTGTCGCCTCTTTCCGCGCGACGCTGGAGGAAGTGCAGGAAGCGACCGTTATTTTGCATGTCCGCGATATCGGGCAGGAAAACACCGAAGCGGAAAAAGAGGATGTGCTGGGCATCATGCGCGGGTCGTGCTCGGAATCAATCCCGAGGCCGCGCAGGAT
>JAYUPV010000422.1:0-2748 GCA_043759865.1 Alphaproteobacteria bacterium
GACGCGCAACGACAGAGGGCGGGGCTTTTGCGTAGTCGCGCAGCGCTGTCGCAAGCGCGCGGCGCACCTTGAATACCTCGTCCTGCGCGAGCGCCATCAGCGCCTGCACGGCATAGGCGTAAATCTGGCTGTGTTTTTCGGGCGACAGGCCCGGCAGCAGGTCGACCACGCGCAGCGCGAGCGCGATGCGCACATCGGCGTCGGGGTTGCCGGCAAGCACGGCCGCCGATTTAGGGTCGTTGCCGATATTCAAAAAATCGTAATCCTGCGTCACCGAGGTAATGCCGTCGCGCTTTTTGGGTGGGGCAACTTTTACGTCCTTCTTCCCGAACAGTTTTTTGAAGAAGCCGATCATGTTTGGTCCCTGTAGGCGCGCGACTGCATTTCCATGAGCCGGCTGACGGTACGTCCGAAAACCCCTGCATGTTCCGTGCCAGTATACAGCTTTTCCGGCGGCGCCGCTGCTGAAACGGCAAGCCGCGCATGGCTGTCATAGAGCGTGTCCACCAGCGTCACAAAGCGCAAAACCGCGTCGCGCCGCGCATCGTCCAGTTTAGGTATGTTTTCAACGATAAACACGCGGAAACGCTTTGAAAGTTCGAGATAATCGACCGCGCTTTTGGGTTGTTCGCAAAGCTCGGCAAAGGTGAAGGCCGCTACCCCCTTCGCCGCGCGCGGCACGGCGATAATGCGCCCCTTGACGCTGATATCAAGCGGCGCGCCCGCTTCGTCATCCGATACGGCACGGAAAATTTTATCGAGTTCCTTATGTGCATCGGCATCATGCGGCCAGAAATAAACCTGCAGCTCGCGCAAACGGCGCAGGCGGTAATCAATCTCGCCGGTGAAATGGAGGATATCGAGTTTCGTTTTCAAAAGGTCGATAAACGGCAGGAAACGGTCGCGCTGCAACCCGTCGGCATACAAATCATCGGGTGCGATGTTGGAAGTGATGACCGCAACCACGCCGCGTTCGAACAGCTCGGTGAACAGCCGCCCGAGTATCATCGCATCGGCAACGTCTTTCACCTGAAATTCATCGAAGCACAAAAGCCGTGCTTCAGCCGCGATTTTATCGGCAGCGGCGATGAGGTCGCCATCCACGCCTTGTTTGTTTTTCGCGCCTGCGCGCTGGGCTTGCTCACCCTTCTCCCGCGCGGTGCGGCGTTCGTGCATGAAGTCATGAACTTCGAGCATGAAGGCGTGGAAATGCACGCGGCGCTTTTTTTCCACGGGGGCGGCGGCGAAGAACATATCCATGAGCATGGATTTCCCGCGCCCGACTCCGCCATGCAGATACAGCCCCTTCGGGGCGGCGGGGGTTTTCCTGAAAAAACGCAGGAAGAAAGCTGGTGCGTTTCCGGAAAGGGACTCCGACAATGCCGTAAGAGCGCCGACCGCACGGCGCTGGCCTTCGTCGGCGGCGAAAGCGCCGCTTGCGAGTTTTTGTTCATATATTTCAGGAAGCGTTGTCATTTTCTGCCGCCTTAATCCTAGCCCCTGCGATGGAGGTAATAAACCAAAACCCGCATTGCCATAAGGAATCATGGGCGAATCTTGCCTCTGGACGAAGGGAGCCGTCGGGCGCAAGATATCCCCAGACTTCGTTCAACCTTTACGGGAGATTTCACATGAGCAAGTGCGACAAAAAAGGCGAGTGCGGCAAGAAATTCGAAGAAAAAGCAAAGAAGCACCATCACGGCAAGCCCGCAAAGCCTGCCAATGATCAGTGCCCTGCGCCTGCCAAGCCCGCAGACGGCGGCAACTGCTGCCCCTCGAAAAAAGACAAGTGCTGCCCGTAATTGATTTTACGGCTCACGAAAAAAATCCCCGGGAAACCCCGGGGGGGATAGTGTAAGCTCAGGCAGTTCCGTTTTCTGACCACACTCAAAAGATAAAGAAACAGCCCTTACCATTCAGTTGGTGGGGCTGTTGCCTTATCAAGGCGTGATCTATTTCATCGTGGAAAATCTATTACTTAGGGTCAGCTAAAAGTCCTCGTAAGCCAGCGCATATCTCGGAAACAGACGCGTCATATGGCAAGTCAAAAAGATAATGCGCAACATCACCATCGCCCGACCTACGATCTCCAATTTCCAACCGCTCCAAGAGCATCCTGAGGCCAACGGGATCTTTTCGAATAGATAATCCCCATATTGCTTCCAGACGAGCATCCTCGCAAGTGTCAACTAAACGGTCTAGTAAAGCCTTACGAATTTGAGGTGAGTCTACGGGAGGGCCACTAATGGGTTCGCTTGCTAAACTGAATGTAGCCCAGTCACGAACATCATCGTCCACATCCTGCATCAAAACTAATAGTGCCTCCACGGCTTCAGGAGAGGTTTCTCCAAGCAAGCCGACAGCCACGGCATGTCGTATGTCCGCACTGGCGCTATGTCGTACAGTTAACAACCCTTTCACTGCCTTTTCGCCCCGCATGTGGGCCAGTGCCCAAGCAGCGGCATTGATAACAAATTCTGTCTCATCTGACAGAAGTTCGAGAGCGATCGCAAGGCGTTCATCAAAATGTGTTCCGTCGGGATTCTTCATCATGCACCCGAATTGCGCTAAAATTTGGATGCCTCTGGCCCTCTTTAGGGGCTCTCCAGATTTGCAGAGCTCCACAGCAGCCAGATAAATATCGGGCGTTCCGCGTACCCTCAGCTCATGTATAGAAACCCGCACAGCAGCGCCTCCCACCCAAAGAGCTGGCGTAGGTGCGGGTTTTTATTCCCGCAAAAACCCTAT
>JAYUPV010000423.1:0-2180 GCA_043759865.1 Alphaproteobacteria bacterium
GCGGTTTCGGTGCTGCTCGCCTTCATCGGCCTTGCCTGCATCAAGTTTTTCACGGTGCTGGGCAACGAAGTGCATATCGCGCTGTTGTTCGCCACCACCGCCGCGTTTTACATCGCCCTGTTCCGTTACGGCACGCCCTTCCACATGCCGTCCGCCAAGGAAGTGCGCCGCGCGATTGAACGCGAAAGCGAGCTTTCCCACCGCCCTCTCGAAGCGCTGGAAGACCGCCCCGTCACCGGTTCGCCCAAAGACGCGGTCATGCTCTGGCAGAAATATCAGGAGCGCCTGAAAAAACTCTGGACGCGCACCAAGGTGCCGCTGCCGCGCCCCAATGTCGGGGCAAGAGACCCCTATTCGCTGCGCTTCGCCGCGATATTGCTGCTGCTGGTCGGCGCGGGCGTGGCGCGGCAGGAAGCGCCGTTCCGCATTAAACAGGCGCTGAACCCCAGCATCGCGCCCTATTTCGTTATCAAGTCGGCGGCGCTCGATGTGTGGTTCACGCCGCCCGCCTATACGCATCAGAACCCCGTTTTCCTCGCGACCACGCAGCTGGGCGCGGCACCCGCGACCGGCAACATTGTGGTGCCTGAAAACAGCGTGCTGAAAGTACGCATCGCGGGCTATGACGACGCGCCGAAACTTTCCTACGGCGAAAAAGAATTCCCCTTTGCCCAAGCCTCGGCCCGCAACTTCACGATTGAAATGCCGGTTGCCGACAGCGGCCGCCTACTTATCACCCGCTGGCTGGTGCGCAAGCTCGGCGACTGGCCCGTGACCGTGCTGAAAGACAAGCCGCCCGGTATCGTGCTGCTGAAGGCCGAAGCCACGAAAAAAGAACAAATCAAATTCACCTACACCGCAGCCGATGACTACCGCGTGAAAGAAGTCGCGGGCTCTATCGCGCCCACGCCCGAGCTTGCGAAGAAACTTGGCGCTGCGCCGAAACAACCCATCGAATTCGACATTCCCCTGCCCGAAACGGGCGACGAGGAAAAAGTGCATGTGACCGACCTCACCTCTCACCCCTGGGCGGGCTCGGAGGTGCTGGTCACGCTGCTGGCACGCGACGACGCGGGGCTGACGGGCGAAAGTGTGCCGTACAAAATGACGCTGCCGGAGCGTGTTTTCATGAACCCCGTTGCGCAGCGTATTATCGCGCAGCGCAAGCAGCTGATCTGGTACAACAACATGCTGACGCGCCCGATTGTGGCGCAGGGGCTTGTCGAGATCGGCGGCCACCCCGAGGCTTATAAATTCGACAACATGGTTTTCCTCGGCCTGACCATGGCCTATAAACGCCTGCTGCTCGACGGCTCGCAGGAAGCGGTCGACAGTATCATCCCGCTGCTCTGGGATCTGGCCATCCGCGTGGAAGACGGCGGCCTTGCGCTTGCCCAGCGCGAACTCAGCGACGCACTCGCCAAGCTCTCCGAAAAGCTGCGAGACAAAAATGCCACCAAGGAAGAAATCGACGAGCTGATGCGCAAGGTGCAGGAAAAGACGCGCGAATACGGCAAGCAGCTGGCGAACGACATGAAACAGCGCATGCAGGGCAAAGACCCGAACAAAAAGATCTCGCAGGAATTGATGGACAAGATCATGAAGCAGGTCGACATGGAAAAGCTCATGAAGGAAATGGAAGAGCTGACCAAGGGTTCCGAGCGCGAGCAGATGGAAAAAATGGCCGAGTTCATGAAGCGCAACGTCGACCGCATGGACCCGAAAAAGATGGAGCAGCTGGAAAAGCGCCACCAGAAAACGCTGGAGGGCCTCGACGACCTGCAAAAACTGATCGAGCGCCAGCAACAGTTGATGGACAAGACCAACAAAATGCTGCCCCCCAAAGACCGCCTGGAGCCCAAACCCGCCGAAGAACAAAAGCCGCCTGAAGAACAAAAAGAAGAAGGCAAAAAAGAAGAAGACAAAAAGGAAGAAGATAAAGGCGCGAAAGGCGAGGAGAAAAAAGACCAGCAGGGTCAACAGGGCCAACAGCAAGGCAAAGAACAACAGCAGCAACAAGGCTCGCAAGGCAAGCAAGGCGAGCAGTCGCAAGGTCAACAACAAGGCTCTTCCGGACAGCAGCAAGGTTCACAAGGACAACAGCAGGGCTCTCAAGGCCAGCAGCAAGGTTCACAAGGCCAGCAGCAAGGCTCTCAAGGCCAGCAGCAAGGCTCTCAAGG
>JAYUPV010000424.1:0-4700 GCA_043759865.1 Alphaproteobacteria bacterium
CATCCTGATGGGCGTAGCCGACAAAAAAGGCAGCGAAACAAAGGGCATTGGCGATATCACGCTGCGGCAGGCGCTCATTATCGGTTGCGCGCAGGCGCTGGCTGCTATTTTCCCGGGGGTAAGCCGCTCCGGCATCACCATGACGGCGGCTCGGTTTATGAACTTCAAGCGCGTCGATGCGGCGCGCTTTTCCTTCCTTCTCGGCATGCCCGCAACGGCGGCGGCTGCCAGTTTGAGCTTTTACGAGCTTTTCAAATCCGGCGACGCGGTTGTGCTGCATGAAGGCATGATAGCCGCCGTGATGACCTTTTTCTTCGGCCTCGCCGCAATCTATTTCATGATCAAGTGGCTGAAACGCTTTGGCCTTATGCCTTATGTGGTTTACCGAATCCTGCTGGCGGGTTTCCTGTTCGCCAAATTCATCGTCTTCGCCTGACATTATAAAGGACTCTTTAACCGGCAACCCTCCAAGATATCTGGGGGATGTGTCGTCTTATACTTTAACACTCATTCATTTCAAGGAGTTCGCCATGAAAAAGTTTATCCTGCCCGTGTTGATGGCAAGTGCGCTTGCCTATAGCGCCGTGGCATATGCCGGCAGCTCCGCTGCGTATGCTGAGGACATGCCTGTCAACAGCGTGATTTTGTCGACCAGCGGCCTTGCCAATTTCGAACACCGCGCCAAAGTCGACGGCAATGCGAAACTTGAATTCCCCGTGAGATTTGAACAGGTCGACGACATTCTCAAAAGCCTGATTGTTTTCGACAAGCAGGGAAGGCTTGGCGGCGTGACCTTGCCGGGCAAGCAGCCGCTGGCGCAGGTGTTCAAGGATCTACCTTTCACACAAGACCAGCTGTCAAACCCCGCCGCCCTGCTCAACGCCTATCAAGGCGCAACCGTGAAGGTCAAAGGCGAGGACCTGAAGGCCACAGGAAAGCTTTTGCAGGTTGTTCCCGAAGAAGTCACGCTCGAAGGCGGCAAGACCACGACCAAAAACCGCATCAGCATTTTGACCGATGACGGTATCCGCTCGGCGCTGCTGGAAAATATCGAATCCGTTTATTTTGAAGACGCAAAAATCCGCACCGAGGTCGCCCGCGCGCTCGATGCCGTGCGCGAAAACGGCACAACGGAGCGCCGCGTGCTGACCGTGAATTTACTCGGCGAAGGTGACCGCGATGTGACGCTGTCCTATGTCGTCGACGCACCCCTTTGGAAAACCGCTTACCGCATGGTCGTGCCCGAAGTGGGGCAGACCAAAGGCCTGCTGCAGGGCTGGGCGGTGATCGAGAACATGACGGCTTCGGACTGGAATCAGGTTGACCTCACTCTCGTCTCCGGCAATCCCGTCACCTTCCGCCAGAACCTTTATCAATCCTACTATGTCAGCCGCCCCGAAATTCCCGTGCAGGTTTTTGGCCGCGTCATGCCGCGAGTCGACCAGGGCACCGTCGCAACCGCGCAGGAAATGGAAGCCCCCGCCGAAGAAGCCTCGGGTTACGAAGGCGACGACGGCGCGCCGCAGCGCAAAGGCAAACTCGGCCGCATGGAAATGCAAAAGAGCAGGGGATCCGGCATGGCCTATGGCGGCGCGGCAGGCGCTCCCGCCATGATGGCGATGGATATGGCCTCGCCTGCACCCGCAGCACCACCGATGCAAAGCCTGATGGAAAACGTGGCGCAGGCGGCCTCCGCCGCGCAAAGCTCGGAAGCAACGACGCAAGTCCTGTTCCGCTTCCCCGACCGCTTCGATTTGAAATCGGGACAGTCGATGATGCTGCCCTTCCTCGCGCGCGAAGTGCCGATGGAGCGTGTGTCGCTCTACCAGCCCGAAACGCACCCCACGCATCCGCTCGCGGCAGTCGAGGTGCAGAACGACGGCGAAACCGGCCTGCCGCCTGGCGTGCTGACGCTGTATGAAGAAAGCAAGGTGCTGAACGGCACGGCCTTCGTCGGCGACGCTCAGCTTTCTGTGCTGCCGCAGGGCGACAAGCGCATGGTGTCTTATGCTCTTGATTCAAAAACCACCATCGACCGCACCGATAAATCGACCTCCGCCGAAGACAAGATGACGGTTGATCGCGGCGTACTGCGTGTCGCCTATAAATACAAAAACGAAACCACCTATACTATCAAAGCCCCGCCGAAAGAGGCGCGCGTGGTTGTGATCGAACATCAGAAACAGCCCGACTACCAGCTCGTCACGCCCGACCCGAAAGAAACCGAAGTTTCGGGCGACCGCTATCGCATCCGCGTGTCGTTGAAGGAAGGCGAGAAAAAAGTTGTGCCGGTCGTGCTGGAAAATACCGCGTGGCAGGCCTATAACCTCGACGGCCTCTCCGCCGACCAGTTGCTTGCTTATGCGTCCTCCACCGGCAAGCTTGATGCAGAAACGCGCAAGGCGTTTGAACAACTGGCTGCGAAGCGCCGCGAGCTCGATGCCATCGACCAGAAAGGCTACGCCCTCGACCAGCAGCGCAACAACATTTTTAATGACCAGCAGCGCGTGCGCGAGAATCTGAAAAGCCTGACCGCGAAATCTGAAGTGCAGCAGAAATATCTCGACAAGCTGAACAATCAGGAAGACCAGATCGCGAAAATCGACGCCGAAAAAGAAAAGCTCGCCGAAGCGCGCCTTTCGAAACAGGCCGAGCTTGCCGAGCTGATCGCGAATATAAAAATCTAACCTTGATATTTCAGGAACCGCACCAGCGCAATGCCATAGGCACGCTCGTCCTGCATGGCGAAACCGGCGGGTGTTTGCTCGGGCTTTTTCTTTTCCATTTCGAGCATGCAGACCGCACCCTTGGCGAACCAGCCCTTTGCGGCGAAGGCGGAAAGGGTGGCGGCTCCCATGCCCTTGCCATACGGCGGGTCGAGGAAAACAAGGCGGCGCGGGTCGGTGTGGTCGGGGCGGGCAGGGGGATTAAGCGCATCCGCCGCCATCACAAGGCTGCGGTCGTCCATCCCGAGCGTATCTATATTGTCGTGGCAGTTTTTGAGAGCGGCCTTGTCGTTCTCGACAAAAATGCAGTGCCGCGCCCCGCGTGACAGCGCTTCGAGCCCGAGCGCGCCTGTGCCCGCGAAAATATCCATCACGGGCGATTCTTGCAAAACGCCGTTCTCCAGCCATTTCGCGTGCAAAAGGACATTGAATATAGACTCGCGGGCGCGGTCGCTGGTCGGTCTTGTGGCATTGCCGCTGGGACTCAGCAGGTTTCGCCCTCTCAAGATGCCGCCCACGATGCGCATGTTTTCCGGAATTTGCCTTTTATTTAAGCCAGTTACCGGTAATCATACCATTTTCCCAACCCAATTCCCTCGAATTTTGCTAAAATATAAGAATATGCAGCGTTATGGGGTCTTCACATGATCAGCCGTGTCCTGTTATCCGCTTTTGTTGTGGGTTGTATGGCCTTTACTGGCTCATCCGCATTCGCGCAGGGCGTGCCGGGGTGCAACCCGCAGGTCCTCGATGCCATGACCAAAAAGAACGAAGCCCTTGTGGGTTACGACATGTCGATCGTGCAGGAAACCTTTGATAAACCCGACAGCGTGCTGGCCATGACCTGCTTCAACAGGGCGGCGGGCCTTGACGCGACGGAAGCCGGCAAGATTTTCTCCGAAGATTTCATGGTGCCCATGCGCGTTATGGTTGAAGCATGGCTGACGGCATTTTTCGACGAATTCGCGGATGCCATGGGGCAAGACCCGGCCACGGGTTCGATGCCGACGGCCTATTCCGCAGGCACGACTCTTGATGCCTCCGGTGCTGCCGGCACAGCCAGCCAGTGCGATTTCGTCCATGACTTCTGGACCGGTACATCGCCGACGCTCGGTTTCAAGAACAAGGGCGTGCAACAGAAGATTCCCTTTGTCGTTACCGACACCCTGCGAGGCCTCACCGCTATTCCGGCGGCCGTGGCGGGTGCGGACTTCCTGCTTAAATGGGGCACAGGGCTTGCGGGCACGGGTTTGATCGACACGGCTCTCGACTCGGCCGGCAACCCCGGTAACGTGAAGCAGGCTTTTGACACCGCCATGCAGGCGCTCGAAGTGCCGATCAACCTGCCTTCCATGCCCGCCGCAGGCTTTATCACGCAGAACACGTTTTGCAAGGTTCTCTGGGAGGCGCGCGCACTAAACGTTGCCGGCCCCAACAGGGATCCTGTCACCGGCAACTGTATTCCCTAGGGAATACGTCAATACGGGGCATCATTCCGGATTCTCTGCCGCGCGCGGACATTGTTATCCAGAATATATCGGATAAATTATCTGGAATTTCTTTTTTATTTAAAAGGCTTAGCCTAAATTTACCTACTTTATTCAAGACATTTTGCTCAAATTTTGTTAAAATGAAAAGATACAGCAGAGAATGGGGTCTCGGCCATGATCAATCGTATTGTATTGTCCGCTTTCGCTCTTGCAGGCTTCCTGTTTGCAAGTTCAACCGTATACGCGCAGCCCGTCGCGGGGTGCAATCCGCAGGTGCTCGACGCCATGCAGAAAAAGGCACAGGCCAAGGTCGCGGCAGACGTGGCCATGACGGAAACCATCACCGTCAAGCCCGACAGCGTTCTCGCCATGAGCTGCTTCAACAACGCGGCGGGTACTTCTGCGGTGCGCGGCGGCACGATCTTCTCGGGTGACTTCACCACAGGTCTCCAGCCCATCATCGAGGACGCGTTGACCGCGTTCT
>JAYUPV010000425.1:0-6298 GCA_043759865.1 Alphaproteobacteria bacterium
CAAAAGCACCAAGGCGGTTTTTGAATGCGTTAACCAATGAAACGACTCCAAGATTATGAAATGTTGATAGGGGATATTCAGTAATGCAGGCTTTGCCCGCCGTCAACTGTATATTTTTGACAGAACACCGCCTCAAGAGGTATATTTACTCAATAAATATAGGGGCTTAGGCCGTGACTGACGTTGAAAAAGATAAAGCCGAAAAATCTGCACCCGCAGAGTTCAAGCATGACCTTTCCAGCTCGGAGATGGTGAAGTCCTATGTCATCAGTCTTGCGATTGCCCTGCCGTCCATCGGCATCACTTATTATCTGGCCTATCTCAACCGTGACTGGCCGGCGGCGCATGTGATTTTTGCATGCATTCTTATCGTTTCAATCGTGAACTTCGTGGCGCTGGCCGCGCTCGAGGAATACCGCAGCCGCATCGGGTCGTTCACCGTGCCGGTGCTGGTGGCGGCATCGGCTGTGGTGCTGTTGATTGTGCTGCTCGCGGCGGTCAACCGCTTTTTACCCGCCATCGGGTATCAATGGGCGTTTCCGGCGGTGCTGTTCGTGATTGTTTTCAAATATCTCGCGCTGTTCAGGGAAAAGAACCTTGCGCTGAAATTCTACCTTGCCGTTAACATCATCGCGCTTGCCGCGCTCTGGGGTATGGGTATCCACGGAAAGATTGCGCTGCCTTTTTAGAGCGGTTCAAGGATATGCGCGTCGATACGGTGCAGGATGGTAAACTTTTCCGGTGCTTGTTGCTTCAACATCTGCATATGCTGTGCGTCGAAATCGGCCACTGCTTCGCGGCTGAGCGCAGCACCAACACCACGGCAGGCACGGATGCGCCCCGCCCATGTGTCTCGCGTGAAGGGAATTTTTTCGTCGTAGTTAAAAAAACTGCGGAGACGGAACGAAGTCAGCGACCAGCCGGGTACTGCGGGAATAGAGCCGCCCCAGCTATGCGCCGTCCAGTTCGGGTTGAACATGCGCACAAGGTCTTCGCTCGCCTGCGCGATCGGGTCCTGCTGCGGCAGCCACGAGCAATGGCTGGTCACCAGCAGCCCGCCCGGTTTCAAGACCCACAGCACCTGCCGCGTCACGGCTTCGGCGTCGAAGTAAAGCCAGCACTGGTTCGCGGTCACGACATCGAACGCATGGCTGTCGAAGGGCAGCTTTTCGGCGGGACCCACGCGGAAATCGACCGTCACGCGCTGTTCCTGCGCCAGTTTTTTCGCTACTTCTATCTGCTCAGGCGAGGCATCAATGCCGCTGACCGCAGCACCCCTGTGGGCGTAGCGCAAAGCTATCGCGCCGGTGCCGGTGCCGAGGTCGAGTATCTGCTGGCCCGGCAGGCCGATATTGAAGGCGCGCATGAGGTCGAAAAAGCTGTCGGGCTGGCCGGTGCGGTACTTCGCATAGTCGTCGGAAGTCTTGCCCCAGTCGATGGTGCTACCCGGGTCTTTTGCGCTGATGCCGTGCATGGAAATTGCCCCTTGAAATGCCTGATAGAACTTATACACAGCCGCAATTTATGTCAACGCTATGGCTATGGACTCTCCCGTCTTTCGGGGGCATGATTTTCCATCATGATCAGTACATATGCATTCAAACGGGCCGCCCCCATGAATCAGCAAGACCGCGACAACGAGCTTTTCCTCATTGACGGCTCCGGCTTTATTTTCCGCGCTTATCACGCGCTGCCGCCGCTGACCCGTCCCGACGGCACGCCGGTCAATGCCGTGCTTGGTTTCACCAACATGCTGGTCAAGCTCATCAACGACATGCATGTGCCGGGCATCGCCGTTATTTTCGACGCCAAGCGCAAAAATTTCCGCAACGACATCTATCCTGAATACAAAGCCAACCGCGAGGACCCGCCCGAAGATCTGCGCCCCCAATTCGCCATCATCCGCGAGGCGACCGAGGCGTTTTCCATTCCCGCCATCGAGATGGAAGGCTTTGAGGCTGACGACCTGATTGCGACCTATGCGCGCCTCGCGCATGAACAGGGCCGCCCCGTCGCCATCGTTTCTTCCGATAAAGACCTGATGCAGCTTATCCGCCCCGGCGTTCGCATGTTCGACCCGATGAAGTACAAGGATATCGGCGAGGCCGAGGTGCTGGAAAAATTCGGCGTGCCGCCCCATAAGGTGGTGGATGTGCAGGCTCTCGCCGGTGATAGCGTCGACAATGTGCCGGGTGTGCCGGGCATCGGCGTCAAGACGGCGGCGCAGCTGATCAACGAATATGGCGACCTTGAAACCCTCCTGAAGCGGGCGGGGGAAATAAAACAGCCGAAGCGCCGCGAGGCGCTGGTGAACAACGCCGAAAACGCGCGTATTTCAAAACGCCTTGTGGTTCTCGACGCCCATGTGAATGTGGAACGCGGGCTGGACGACCTGAAAATCACGCATCCCGACCGGCAGAAACTTTATTCCTTCCTGCAGCAGCAGGGCTTCAAGAGCGTGCTGGCTCGCATGGAAAAACAATTCGGCTCTGTGGCGAACGACGCTGCGCCCGCTGTGATCGCCGCCACGCCCGCACCGGAGAAAAAACCGGAAGCAGCAGGCTACGAGCTGGTGCAGGACGAAAAGGCCCTGCAACGCTGGATTAATATGGCGATGGAACAGGGCTCTGTCGCGGTCGATACCGAGACGACCAACCTGACACCATCGAAGGCGAAGCTTGTGGGCATTTCGATGTCGACCGCCAAGGGCAACGGCTGTTATATCCCGCTGCAGCACCGCGACCCGAAAGGCTATTCGGAAAGTTTCGATTTTTCGATGCAGGACAAAAAGACCGAGACCGTCGACCTGAAGCAAATTCCCGTCGCGACTGCGATGAAAATGCTGAAACCTCTGCTGGAAGACCCGAGCGTGATGAAAATCGGGCATAACATCAAATACGATCTGCAGATGTTTTTGCACTACGGCATCCGCGTTGCACCGACCGATGACACGATGCTGATGTCATTTGTGCTCGATGGAGCGCAGCACGGGCACGGCATGGACGAATTGTCCGAGCTGCTGCTGGGCCACAAGACCATCACCTATTCCGAAGTGACCGGCACGGGCAAGTCGCAGGTGACTTTCGATCTCGTGCCGCTCGACAAGGCGCTCGGCTACGCAGCCGAAGACGCCGATGTGACGCTGCAGCTGGAAAGGCTTTTCAAGCCGCGTTTGCCGCAGGAACAGATGGCGGCGTTTTACGAGACGGTCGAACGCCCGCTTGTGCCCATCATCGCCGACATGGAATTTACGGGCGTTAAAATCGACGTTCCCATGCTCCGCAAGATTTCCAATGATTTCGCAAAAAAAATCATGGAGCTTGAAGCCGACATCCACAAGACCACAGGACGCAGTTTCAACATCGGCTCGCCCAAGCAGCTGGGCGATGTGCTGTTCGGCGAAATGGGGTTGCAGGGCGGCAGCAAGACCAAGACCGGCGCATGGTCTACCGGCGCGGAAGTGCTGGAAGAATTGTCCGACAACCCTGTCGTCGCAAAAATTCTCGAATGGCGCGGGCTTTCGAAGCTGAAAAGCACCTATGCCGACGCGCTGCCCGAGGCAATCAATCCCGCGACTGGCCGTTTGCATACGTCCTATCACATGACGGGCGCGAATACGGGCAGACTCGCATCATCCGACCCGAACCTGCAGAATATTCCCATCCGCACCGAAGACGGAAAAAAGATACGCGCGGCTTTCGTTCCGGAAGACGGTTTTGAATTCCTGTCGGTCGACTATTCACAGGTCGAATTGCGTCTCGCGGCCGAGCTTGCCGATGTGAAGCAGCTGAAACAGGCTTTCCATGATGGCGTGGACATTCACGCGGCGACGGCAAGCCAGGTTTTCGGCGTGCCGATGGACCAGATGACCCCCGATATCCGCCGCAATGCCAAGGCTATCAATTTCGGCATCATCTACGGCATTTCGGGCTTCGGCCTTGCCAACCAGCTCGGCATTCCGCAGGGCGAGGCGGCGGAGTATATCAAGCAATATCTCGCGCGCTTCCCCGAGTTGAAAAAATACATGGACGCGCAAAAGGAATTCGCGCGCAAGCACGGCTATGTGCAGACCTATTACGGGCGAAAGGTTTACCTGCGCGGCATTCAGGACAAAAACCCCGCCATGCGCAACTTCGCCGAGCGTCAGGCCATTAACGCGCCCCTGCAGGGCACCGCCGCCGATATCATGAAACGCGCCATGATCGCGCTTGCGCCCGCTATCAAGGACGCAAAACTCGGCGCAAGAATGCTTTTGCAAGTGCACGACGAATTGCTGTTCGAGGTTCCCGTTAAAGAAAAAGCGGAAACCGAGGCTCTGGTCGTCAAAATCATGGAATCCGCCGGCCCCGGTCTCGGCGTCCCGCTCGAAGTCGATGCGGGCTGGGGCATGAACTGGGCGGATGCGCATTAAAATGAGTCAAAACGTAGAATGATTATTATACTAATAATCATTGGCGTTATCATCGTTGGCTGCTTGTTCTGGACGGCTAACCAGAGTGGCAGTGTAAAGGGTATCCAGCAAAGTGAGGAAAAACACGCACAGAGACAGCTAGAGGATCATTGCGGTAAAACGTTAAAAAAAATGCACGCATTGCGTTCAAACATGTCAAGAAAGGAAGAACGATCGATTGGGTTTTTCTTTGTGTGTTTTAAAATGCGAAGGTATTAATCCTGCCCCTTATTTTCGATGAGCATTTAAAAATATCGTTGGCAATTACTACCTTTCTACAATAAAAATCTATTATTGAAATGATAAAATTCGAGGAGCCCCGCCATGATCCACATCACCCACAAAAACATCAAAATCCCCGCCCTCGGCTATGGCACATGGCAGTTGCGCGAGCAGGAATGCGCGAAGGGCGTCGAGAGGGCGCTGGGCATGGGCTACCGCCATATCGACACCGCGCAGATTTACGAGAACGAGGAATATGTCGGCGAGGCGATAAAAAATTCCAAGGTCGCGCGCGAGGAAATTTTCCTTGTCACCAAAATCTGGCTGTCGAACGTGCATGACGGTGCGCTGCAACGGTCATTGGATGTCAGCCTCAAGAAACTGAAAACCGATTACGTTGACCTGCTGCTTATCCATTGGCCGGTGAAAGAGGTGTCCTTTGCCGAGCAGATGAAGGCGCTCGACAAGGTGCAGAAAGCGAACAAGGCGAGGCTTATCGGCGTTTCCAACTTTACCGTCGCGCAAATGACGGAAGTTGTCGAGAAAATCGGCGCGCCCATCGCCACCAATCAGGTCGAATACCACCCGTTCCTGTCGCAAAAAGCGGTGTACGAATACATCCTAGAAAAAGGCATGTTCCTGACCGCCTATTCGCCCCTCGCGCGTGGGAAAATTAATGACGAAAACGACCTGAAAGAAATCGCCCACAAGCACAACAAGACCGTGGGGCAGGTGGCGCTCCGCTGGCTGGTGCAGCAGGACAGCGTCGCCGCCATTCCGAAAGCCGCAAGCGAAAAACATATGCGCGAAAACTTCGAGATATTCGACTTTGCGCTCGATGACCGCGACATGAAGGTCATCCACGGCCTTGCCCATGCAGGCGGGCGTCTCATCAATCCCGACTTTGCTCCCGACTGGGACAAGCATGAAGCGGCTTAAAGGAAAATATTGTTAGCGGACACCCTTGTCCCACATCGCAGCCTCGCGGTCGGCGACGGCTTTGGCGTCCGCGACCTCCTGCTTGGCCTGCTGGGCTCTTATGCGCGCTTCAGCTGCCTTGGCCGAGGCCTTTGCGGAGCGGTTTTTTTCCTGCGCCGCTTCAGCGGCGGTTTTGTCGGCCCAGGTTTTCCACGCGGCTGCGTCCTTGTCCTTCGCTTTGGCAAGCGCGGTCTTTGCGGCTTCGGCGGCCTTGGCAGAGGCTTCTTTTTCCAGGCGCATTGACTGGTCGGCAGAAGCCTCGAGCGCCACCGCCTCGGCCTCGGCCCTGTCGGCCTTGGCCTTGGCCTCGATTTCGCGCGCGGTGGGCTTGCGTTGTATGTCTGTCTGCCCTGCGGCGGCGACCGGAAGGTGCTGGCGGATCCACTGGTCGTGCTCGGCCTTTTTTGCGGGGTCGACCAGCAGCGAAAAAGCGTTGTTGATGGCGTTCAGCGCGATTGCCTGATCCGCCGCCTGTAATTTCTGCGCCAGAGCGCGCGCCGCCGCCTGTATCACTTCCATCGGTGCGTTGTGGGCGACTTTCAGCGTGCAATAATGCGTGACAAGGTCCTTGCTGTCCTGCGTGAAGACGTGGCGCATGGCAATGTCGGCAGTCTCCTGCGCCTTTTTCTGCGCGTCGGCGGCCTTGGC
>JAYUPV010000426.1:0-15355 GCA_043759865.1 Alphaproteobacteria bacterium
CCAATTCAAAAGACGCACGGAAACTGAAGGCCGATGTGCTGTGGCGCGCGCGCCGCTGGCAGGAAGCCGCCGGAACGATTGAATCGCTGCTGCCCCCGCCTTCTGCTCCGCTGACCGAAGAAGACGCGCAGATGGTGGTGAATGCCGCTGTTGGTTATAAACTGGCAAGCAACGCGGCAAGCGTCGCAAGCTTGAAATCCCGCTACGGTGCAGCGATGGAAGCGACAACGCTTGGTTCCACTTTCGGCGTCGTCACACGCACCGGCGGCGGCTCGCGCCTGTCCGACCGCGACACGATTTTAAGAATCGCCGGCGAAGTCGACATGTTCAAGGGCTTCCTTGACAGCTACAAAGCCGGCAAGGGTTCGTAGAAAATAGCAATCATGGTTGGGGCGGTTTTTTGAAAGTCGCGAGGGCGGGAGCTACAACACCTGTTCCGCCGACGCCTTTGCCGAGCACGCTGGCATTTTCGGCGGCGACCACGGTGTTGACGTAGTCGGCAAGCGCGCCGCCCTTCCACAGACCCATTTCGGCGGCGGGGCACAACCCGTTCGCAAGCGTGCGGGTGAGGCGCACGCCTTTTTGCTCGATGAGGTTTTTTAAGGTCGCCAGATCGTCCTCGCGTATCGCCCAGATGGCGCGCATGTGCATTTCTTCATCGGGATTTTGGTAGCCGCTCGCCATCGCCATCCTCCGGGCTCATGAGTCGTTCGTGAACCCCGCCAAAGTAGCACGGGATTCCCATTTTGTACAATATGAAAAATTATGGTGTTTTATTGTTTAATATCAGTATCTTGTCGTCGATTAACCCTTAATAAATTGACATAATATTAACATGTTGGTAATCTTTTACATGGGCACCTTTCAAGGGCCTGAAACCGGCGGGTTAAAAAGCCGGAGCTTTCCTCCTCGAGGGGACTTTAAAAAAAGGGTGTACGCCATATGTCCGATCAGCAAGACAAGCTAAAACTGGAATCATTGAGTGAAACCCTCAACCGCCTCGCGCGCAAGGGGCTTTCCATCTCGGAAACGGCCGAGCAACGCGCCCAGCTGGTCGCCATCGCCAGCGGCTTCAACAGCATTTCCGTTCCCGCGCTCGAAAAACTTTTACCCGCCATGCAGGATGTGGGCGATTATAGCTCACGCTGGATTTTGGCGAAGATGATGCGCGACGCCGCGCTGCAAGACCCTTCATCCGCCGCCACGGTCATCGACGCACTTTATAATGGCTTTGCAAAAACCGGTGACGCCGGTTCGCGCCAGATGTCGAGCGGGTTGTTCCGCGATATCGGCGCGGCGCAGGAAGACAGCGCCGTTCGCGCCGCCTCCGCCCTCTCGCAGCTGCTGGAGCAGGAACGCGACACCTCGGCCAAGATTTCCGAGAAAAACGCGCTGATGACCCTCGGACTTAAATACGAGTCCACCGCGCCCATGGCTGTCTGCGCCATTGCGGCCGCAATGCTGAAGGAACCATCGCCTGGCTTCCGCATCCAGCTTGCGTCTGACCTGCGCGTGCTCGGCCTGAAATACCAGTCACAAGCGAATGCCGTGGTGAAGCAGCTGGCAAAAGCGGCCGCAAGCGAAACCGACGGACTGACGAGCCAGAACATCGCACAAGGCATTTCGGAAGTCGCGATGTCGTATCCCTTCGCCGTACCCGCCGCGCTTGAAACGCTGGCCGAAGGTTTCAAGGCCACAAAAGACATCACCGCCATTTCGGGCTATGCGCGTGCCATGACCGCCATCGGCCAGTCGCATCCCGCTGCTGCCCTTAACGCCATGTCGCAATTGCTGGAAGACGGCATGAACAAAGACCAGCGCCGGATGCTGTTTATCGGACTCTCGAGCATTGCCGAACTTGGCGGCGTGCCGACCTCGGCTGCTGCAACAGTACTTGGTAATGCGCTTTTCAAGGAAGAAGACCCGTTCAACCGCCGTCTTGTCATCGACGGCCTTATGACCGCCGCCCGCAACGGCAATGACGAGGGCGACAAGGTCAAGGAAACGCTGAAGAAGCAACTGTCTCAGGAGAAAGACCCCGAGACGCACAAGCATCTCACCAAAAACCTGCGCTCGCTCGGCTACGTCAAGCCATTCGTGCCGAATGTGGTGAGCTTCCAGCCGAAGACCGCTTAAGGCCGGGATTCAAAAAAATTCAAAGCTTTTGCCATGCCCGCCTTGTGCGGGCATCCAAGAGGCCGTCCGGCCGTCATGTAACTTATTTACGAGACGCGCAGACGCGCTTTTGGACCCCCGCACAAGGCGGGGGTGGCGCGGATGGAAAAAGACTCACTCCGGAATCTAATGTCTTAGCCGATTTTTTTCAAGAGAGCGTCGAAGCCGTGCGACAGGCCTGCGTCTTGCTGTTCGGCCCAGTAGAGATCGAAGGCGACGGGTGTCGTGTCTTCGCCATGGGGAGTCATTTCCCAATGCCGCCATTTTTCAGGCGCGGGGTTCGCGGCCTGCAGGTGGAAAAAATGGCGTTCGTGAATCTCGCCGGGGCGCGCGACTTTTGCCGCGTCGAAATCTTCCGCGCCGAGATATTGCACAAGCTGTAAATTTTTCAGGCCGGTTTCTTCTTCCGCCTCGCGCAATACCGCGTCCTCGATTTTTTCACCGGCCTCGACCGTTCCCGCCGGCACTTGAACGCCTGCCTCGGGGTAGTCGCGGTGGTTGAAGACCAGAAGCTTGTCGCCAAGCGTGATATAGGCGACGACCTTTTTGATGCGGGTCATGTTATAAACTCCGGACGTTATTTTGCGGGAAGAGAGGGGACAGTCTCTTTCGGCGGTGTCTTGGCGTACACGGCTTCGAGCTCTTTTTCAAGCCGCGACGATTTGCGGCTTTCCTGCCAGTAGCGGAACCGCATTTTTTGCGCGGGCAGCCAGACGAACAACGCACCAAGGAAAAAGCCGCAGCCCAGAAGCCCGAGGCCGAAAATCCAGACCGGCAGCGCATAGCGGCCTTCCAGCGGCCACAGACCGACTGAAATATCGTCGCCGTTTGAAATGGCGAAAAGAATAGCGAATACGGTCAGCGGTATTGTGATGAGCAGGGTGAGGTAAGCCACGATTTATGCCCCCTCGAAAGACTGTTAGTCCTTCATGTCGTCATCGCCGTCGGAGACGATGCCGTTGAGGCGTTCGTGCATTTTCTTGCCTATTTTGAAGAAGGGCACGCGCTTGTCATCGACTTTCACGGTTTCGCCGGTGCGGGGGTTGCGACCCATGCGCGCCTTGCGGGATTTGACCGAGAAGGCACCGAAGCCGCGCAATTCAACGCGGCTGCCATTGGCCAAAGCCTTTGTAATCTCTTCAAAAATCGTGTCCACAATCTGCTCCGCATGGCTCTGGTAGAGGTGCGGGTTCAGTTCGGCAAGCTTGAGGATCAACTCTGATTTTGTCATGGCGCGCTCGATATCCCTTGAAATTCAACAGCCTGAGACTCAAGCGTGCCAATCTTTGGGGGAATCGTCAAGAAAAAAAACCTATAAATATCAAATGAATAAAAGGTTAAAGCGGCTGGCCCCGGATGATTTTGGGACTGGAGCCTCCCAAACCCACGGCCTGACGGGCGAAAAAGCCTTTTAAAGCGGGTATTTTATCAACGATTCCAATACCTAAGTCGCGCAGCGCTCCGACCGAGTGCAGGTTATTGGAAAACAGCCGGTTCAGCACATCGGTGAAGCCTGCCATTAATAGGGTGTCCATGCGCCGCCATTGTTCATATTCCTGCAAAAGCGTGTCTGCGCCGGTATCGAGGCCCAGTTTCAGCCGCGCGACCACCAGTTCCGACAGCACGGCGATGTCGCGCATGCTCAAATTCAGCCCCTGCCCTGCGATCGGATGAATCACATGCGCGGCCTCGGCCATCAGCGCCACGCGCGGCGCGGTATAGGCTGCGGCATGCATGAGGCCGAGCGGATAGGACATGGGTTTCGATACCGCATGCACCGCGCCAAGATGCGGGCCGAACAGTTCCTGCAATTGCGCGTCGAACTTGGCGGGGGCGAGTTTTAAAATTTTCTGTGCTTCGGCTTCGCTGACCGTCCAGACGACGCTGGAGCGGTGATTGCCATCACCATCGTCCGTCATCGGCAACACGGCGAAGGGCCCTGCGGGCAGGAAATGCTCGACCGCGACGTTTTCATGGTCAAGCGCGTGTGCGACATTGCACACGATAGCGGATTGTTTATAAGACCACGATTTCACGTCGATTCCGAGCCATGCGCGGGTGGCGGAATTGCGCCCATCCGCGCCAATCATCAGCGGTGCGGATATGCTGCGCCCGTCTTCCAGCACAACGCCGGCGGATGCCGCATCGCGCCGGAACGATTTTATTTTGACGGGGGCAAGATGGGTGACGTTTTTAATTTCCTTCAAATTCGCGAACAGGTATTTGCGCAACAGGCGGTTTTCGATGATCCAGCCGAAGGGCTCGCCGTTCGCGTCTTCATCGGTTGCGAAGTGGAGAAACTGCGGCGCGGTGCCGTCGGCGACGCGGATATCGAGGATGGGGCAGCCGTCAGCCTTTATCGCAGCCCAGGCACCTGCCGCCTGCAGGACTTTGTGCGAGGCGTAGGATATTGCGGTGGTGCGGCCGTCGTAATCGCCGCCGAGATGCGTGACGGGCGCGTCGCGATCGATGATAACCACCTCGACCCCCGCCCGCCCCAAAACGCCCGCAAGAGACAGCCCCGCGAGACCGCCGCCGATAATCAATATGTCTGTTGTGACTGCCTTTTTCGCCATGCCTCGACTTTAGCCCCCTGCCCGGCAAAATCAAGCCATTGACCCCCTTAAAAGATTTAGCTTATTCTTGAACCTCCAGACATTTAAAGAAGGGCCAGATGGCCGAAAAACGCAAATTCTCGCTGAAGCGGGCATTTAAGAAAGCCGTATTGGGTATTGCGGCGTTCGTGACATTCGCCTATGGCAGCTATTATCAGGCCTTCTACGCGGGCCGTGGCGACCGGCTGACCACGGGCGAGGCTGCGGCTGTCACCGAAATTTTCGGCGGGCAGGTTAACACGACGAGCATCCGCAAGCATTTCAAGGACGATGACCACTTCACGCACCTGTTCCGCTGGGCGCAGGGCACAGTGCTGCCGCCCTTCAGCCATATCGATTTTTTCGGGGAGTGGGTGCGTTCCCCCGATTTCAGCAAATCCGACCGGCAGCATTTCGGCTTTTTCATGCACGAGGTCACGCATACGTGGCAGGGGCAGAACTGGCGGTTTTCATCGCATGAGGTCGGGCGCTATGACTACGACCACCGGCTGAACGCACAATCGCGCTTCCGCGATTTCGGCACGGAGCAGCAGGCCGAGCTGGTCGAAGCCTATGCCGAAGCCTTTATCCACCCCGACGGCGCACAAATGCCGCGCACACCGCAACTGATGCAGGTGCAGCGCGTGGTCGAAGAACAATTCCCCCAAGCGCGCGTAACACGCGAACGTCTGGAGCGTGAAAGGGCGGCAACGCCCGCGCCCGCGAAGAACACCAAGCCCGCGCCGACACCGCCGCGCAATTCCTGAATTCAAAATAATCGTTAAAAAGAAAAACCCCGGCTTTCGCCGGAATGGCGCTGCAACAGGCGCGGTCTAAATTGAAATATTGAATTTTGCTGCTTCTGCCGACCGTGCTAGACTTCTCATGAAGAAGATTTTTCCCTAAAAATATTTTCTGAAAAGCGTTGTTCGTGCATGGAGTCATTCTTAAATACAGTCGTTGTCGTTTTTCTAGCGATCGTCTTTCTCGCTTACAAGCTGGGGCTATTTAAACGCTCCTACAAACGAAAATTCTATCAAAATCGGCGCGATAACTTACGGCAGGTCTATCCGGATAAACAAGATTCGGAATCTGCCGGACGCCCCGACCTCTCGGACCCCGCAGTCGCTTTGCGCTACGTTCAGGTCAGCCAGTATACGCTCCGCCCGTTAATGAGCAAAAAGGTCTATTCGCTGTTCAAGCTCGACGAGCGTTTTTTCAAAGATATGAACCAAGGCCATTTGGTTATACCCGAAATGTGCATGGGTGCGGCGCTCAACTGCACAGATAAAGAGGGATTTTCATCGATTAACAGCAAGCGTCTTGATATTGGCGTGATAGATCGCACGGGCAATTTGATATTGGCCATCGAATATAATGGCGGCGGCCATTATCAGGCGAATGCGGCTGGAAGGGATGCCGTAAAAAGGCTTGCCCTGAACAAAGCCCAAGTGCCCTTGATCGAAGTCATTCCCGATGACAGCAATGACCGCATTCTTGAAAAATTGAAATCGGTTATGCCGACGGCTGTAGCGAAGGGGTCGGAGTAAACGTCCCCATTGCGCTCAAAAGAAAAACCCCGGCTTTCGCCGGGGCTTTGTCTGTAACTTGAAAACCGCTTAGTAGTTCGGCTTGATTTTACGCACGGGCAGGTCGGCGGCGACCGGTTCGTCGTCGATCATCTCGATCATGCCGTTTTCGGTCATGGAGAAACGCGCCGAGAACAGGGCATTGCCGTACAGCACCATGGCGGAGGCCTCGAACGCGCCTTCGGCGGTCTTGCCTTCGAAGGTGGCGGGGCGGATGGCGTCTTCGATGACTTTTTTGGTCGCGTCGTCGAGCTTCGCCTTGTCGAGCGCGGGGTGGTCGAGAGATTCGACAATCAGGAAGGGCCCTTCGTCGCCATGGACGAAGTAGCAGAAGAAGCGGAGGTATTCGAGGTTGTTCGCATCGGTGATTTTCACCGGATCGGCTTCGTTCGCGTCATGGATAGGCGCGCTTGATCCGTCGAGCAGGAACATGCGGCCTTGTTTCGCGAGGAACCAGAACGGGCCTGTGCCGGCCGGCCACTGGGTGTCGTCGACCTTCACGAGGCCGATGGAGGTATAGAACGGCAGCTGGCACCAGGCGGCGGTGGCGGATTGGGGGCTAGCGTTGTGCTTGCCCTGAATCGGGTTCACCAGTTTGAGGAAGGGCTCAAGCTGCACGCCCACAACTTGCTGCCAGTTATATTGCTCGAACATATGAGAGTCGGCCTTTCCGAGAGGTTTGGTCGCTTGCGAAGATGTTGTCATGACTTTTCCGCCATTGCAAGAGTTTGAAATTCCAGCCTGATTTTAGGCTGCTGCGCGCAATTTGTCCAGCAGTCTATCCATAAAGTTCTCGCATTTCACCAGCTGTTCCTTTGCGATAAATTCATTCGGCTTGTGCGCCTGCGCGATGGAGCCGGGGCCGCAGACCACGGTCGGGATGCCCTTGTTGTGGAAGATGCCCGCTTCGGTCGCAAAACTGACCTTTTCTGTCGCATTCGCGCCCGAAAGTGAAAGAACAAAATCGACCATCGGGTTGTCGTTGGCGATGTCGAAGGATTTGACCCCTGCGGTGTATTTGAAATCAAAGCCCGTTTTCGGGTCGATTTCTTTCATGCGGGGCTCCAAATGCTTGAAGGCGAACTGGCGAATCTCTTCGAGGATTTTTTCGGAATCAACCTCGGGGATGTTGCGTACTTCGATGGCGAACTCGCAATGGTTCGGCACGATGTTGAGCGCGGTGCCGCCCTTGATGAAGCCGACATGCACGGTGGTGAAGGGCGGGTCGAACTGCTTGTTGAACGGGCCTTCATTGGCGATGCGGCGCGCGATTGATTTGGTGTGCGCGATAAGCTCGGCCGCGTATTCGACCGCGTTGACCGAATAGGGCGCAAGCGACGAATGCGATTCCTTGCCATGCACATGGCATTCGAGGTCGCAGATGCCTTTGTGGCCGGTGATGGTTTTCATCGAGGTGGGTTCGCCCACGACGCAAAGCTTCGGCTTCACGGGTGCCTGCACGATATGTTCGGCAAGGCTGTGCGCGCCAAGGCAGCCGAGTTCTTCGTCATAGGACAGCGCGAAATGGATGGGGGAGTTAAGCGGGCGTTTCACCATCTCGGGCAGTTTTGCCAACGCCACGGCAATAAAGCCTTTCATGTCGCAGGTGCCGCGCGCGTAGAGCAAATCGTTTTGTTCGCGCAGGATGAAAGGGTCGCTGTCCCATGCTTGCCCCTCGACCGGAACCACATCGGTATGACCGGAGAGCACGATGCCCGCTTTGTCGGCAGGGCCAACGATGGCGTGGAGGTTCGCCTTGTTTTTGGTTTCGTCATACACCAGATGCGACTTGATGCCGTAGCCGTCGAGGTAATCGCGAACCCAGTGGATAAGCTCGAGATTCGATTTCACCGAGGTGGTGTCGAAGCTGACAAGGCGGGCGAGCATTTCCTGCGAGGTAAGGATGGCTTTTGACATGATGGCGATGATCTTTCTGAATGTGGTATAATCAGGTCAAAATAAGCCTTTTTGAGCAATTTTCAACGGAATTAACGTGGCAGACGCCGCCTGTATTTGTCAAAACCCCCTAAAAGCCTCAAGCCCGCTGGTGCTGGACAGCCCGCATAGCGGAAAAGACTATCCCGCCGACTTCCGCTACGCCTGCCCCAAAGGCTGGCTGGAGGAGACGGAGGACAGCTTTGTGGATGAATTGTTCGCGGGCGCGCCGGACTTGGGGATACCCCTGCTGTCGGCCCATTTCCCGCGCTGCTATATCGACCCCAACAGGGCGGAGAACGATATCGACCCCCTGCTGCTGGATACCCCGTGGCCACACAACCCCCGCCCCACCGAGCGCTCCACCCTCGGCACAGGGCTGATACGGCGGCTGCACAAGCAGGCGAACCCCAAACCCATCTATGACCGGCTGTTGAGCGTGGCGGAGGTGGAGGGGCGTATTCACAACTATTACCTGCCCTACCACACCGCGCTTGCGGGGCTGCTGGATGCGTCATATGCAGTATTTGGCACGGTTTACCACCTGAACTGCCATTCGATGCCGGGCTTGAAAAGAACCTCGCCACGGCATGTCGATATCGTGCTGGGAGACCTTGACGGTACGGCTTGCGACCCCGCCTTTACCCGCTTTGCCGCAAAGACCCTGAAGAACCTCGGCTACAAGGTCGCGGTCAACGACCCCTATAAGGGGGTGGAGCTGGTGCGTAGATTCTCCGACCCCGCCCGTGGCCGCCACAGCCTGCAGATAGAACTGCATCGGGGGCTGTACATGGACGCTGCCACACGCAAGAAGACCGACGGTTTCACACGGCTGCAGCAGGACATGACCCGTTTTTTAGCACAAGTAATTGATTTTACAAACATATCAGCGACAGAGCGCGCGGCTGAAACGGGTTAGCTGACACCCGTATTTTATTGACATAATATGCCGTTCAATGGTACAAATTTGCGTTACCATAATAATGCAATACGGGGCAGATTCGCCACCGGTTAAAAAAACAGAAGCTCAAAAAAGCACAGAATGAATTAAAGGGTGTATCCATGGAATTCAGCGAAACAGGCCTTCCCCTCGAAGCGGTGGTTTTTGGTGCCTTCTCGGCGCAGGCAAAAACAAACGGCGGCGAAGCAACCCAGATTCACGCAACGCGCGTGGCACAGACACTGCTCGCCACAACGGGCGAACCTTCCATGGCGGCGCTTGCCTATCTCGCTTATATCCCCGACATCGCCTATGGCGCGCTTGAGAAACGCTTCGGCAAAGACATCATGGATTCAGCGCGCGAGATCAGCCGCCACATGCGCACAGGCTTTGCCTATATCGAAGACGCAAGCCCCGTGGTGCGGCAGTTTGCGGCGGCCGATATCATGGCGCACATCTCGGGCTTCGATGAAGCACTCGACGGATTGGTGCGTGAATCGAAAGCCTTTCAGGCCTTCGGCGCGAAAGGCGGCCCGAGCGGCTCCATGCCGGCGGCGCCTGACGTAAAAATTGTCAACCATGTCGCGAAATACAAAACCGGCAACGCCGCGCTCGATGAAGCGCTGCTTGAAAAGGTTTTGAACTACACCGGCAGCATTCAGGAAAAACTGGAAATGCTCGGCGAGGAGCTGCCCGCGCCGCGCGAATATGTGCCTTTCGAGAAAACCGGCCTTTTGCAGGATGATAAAGTAAAGCGCGCCTATGAAGCGCTTGCCAGCGACCCGCGCGCCACGGCCTATGGCATCAACCTCGCGCTTGAAGCAGCGATACTGCTCGGCTCCACCCCCGCCACGCGCAACTCCACCGCTATTGCTGCAGCGATCATTGATATCGGCATGCCCCAGCGCGGCTATGACGACACCGTGTTCTTGCAAAAGCGCGTTGACTGGGATGTCGCCGAAGTGTTGTCGCAATACAAAGTCCACAACATCAGAAGCGCGCGCGAAGTTGTGCGCGCGCCCGTCGAATTCCGCCTTGTTGCAATCGCCAATGCCGTCACAACGTTGCATTACGCAGAAAAGGAAGGCAAAGAAGCCTTCGCAAGCCTCGCGCAAGACGAAAAGCCTTCGGCCTCAGCCCCCTTCGTGAAACAGCACACACTGTACCAGCTCGGCAGCCGCGTGCAGTCGGCAGGTTTCGTGCAACCCGCTGCAGCCACCGTTGACGCGCCCGAATTGCAGGGTCTGTTTGAAACAAAACTGAAAGCACTGCAGGAACTTGTGGCTGCCAATACGCCAAAGCCCCAGTTGCTGCTGGCCGCCCCGAAAAGCGATGTGGACGCGCCCATGCCGAAGCCAAAGAATGAAGACAGAGGCGGCGTGGACCTGTATTAAACGCTTGAATTAACAGGAAAGTTTAATCCACACGACTCCCGTTTTTTCACATAATAATATTGACAGGAACAGGCTCGGTTTGCTAGAAACAAGGCCTGCTGACGAATCCCCCGTCGCCCAGATTTTAGGAGTACCACATGCAATATCATGAAACAGGCCTGCCGCAGGACCAGACAGTCTACAAGGCTTTCATGATGTTCACGAAGAACCAGGCACTGCCGACGACGCCCTCGCCCCGCAAGGACATGCGCGCGGCTGAAGGCGCATCGGAAGGCCCGCTGCGCATCGCGCAAATCCTGAGCAACGCAGGCAACAACGACCCGCAACTGCTTTCCCTCGCGCTCCTGCGCGGCATGCCGCAGCAGACTTTCAGCCTCATCGAAAAAAGTTTCGGCGCGGATATGGTCGCCACCATCCGGGAAGCGACCAAGCACAACATGACCCAGTACGCCTATGTGTCGGAAGCAAGCGACAAGGTGAAACTGGTCAGCCTCGCGACTGCCATGGTGACTTTCGAGCAGTTCACGCGCGAAGCCGAGAAGACACAGGAAATGATCGCAAAAATGTCGGAAGAAGGCGGCCAGAAGCCGGGCGGCAGCCCGCTGATGATCCCCATCGTTCCCGATATGCGCGTCTACGACAAGCTATCGGCTGCGCTCTACGACAAGACCTCGTCGCCCGCGCTCGAACAACAGTTCCGCGAAAAGCTGAGCGAGTTCCGCTATGCCAACGACCGCCTGAAAGGCATGCTGATTGAATCGGGCATCGCCGACCAGCTGCCGCCTGCGATGGCGATGCGCCTGCAACAGCCCGACGACACCGGCCCCCAGCCTTCTTTCAGCGAAACGGAGTTGCTCGACGACCCGAAAGTCCGCGCGGCTTTCGACGTGCTCTCTTCGCATCCCGGCGTTTCGGCCGAGGCCTTCGAAGCGGCTGTCGCCGTCGGCACCATCCTGACCAAGACGCAAAGCGGTCTTAATTCCACCGCCGTCGCCTCGGGTCTGCTGCTGACCGGCCTGCGCGACGTGACCTCGAACGACCTCGAATTCCTGAAAAAGAAACTCGACTGGGATGTTCTCGAGCTGTTGAAAAACTACGGCGGCGAGCGCGACCTTTATCCGCAGCAGTTGCGCACAGCGCCGGAGGAATTCAAACAGTTCCTGCTGGCCAACACCGTCGCCATGCTCGACCGCATGAAGCAGGGCGCAGCGCAGATGAAAGACATCATCGCACAGCAACCTGACATGCCCGAAGAAGTCCGCCCGATGGTGCTGTCGCAGAACCTCGGCCAGATGCTGTTCATGACAGAACACATGGAAGACACCGTCGCGACCCTTGGCCCCACCGGCGCGCCGCAGCTGGAAGAACAGTTCCGCAAGGCGCTGAAGGAAACCCGCGCAACGATTTCCGAGAACATGCCGCAGCAGCAGCGCACCCTGCCCCCCGGCTTCGGCACGCGCAAGCCGCCGCCCCCCAAGCCCCCGACAGGCGGCCAGAATTTCGATCTCGATTGATAAAGAACGAGACGTCACAAAAAAATCCCCTCCCTCCAAGGAGGGGATTTTTCTTTGGGCATCCTCCTGTATCCCCCTTTAAACATTATGTATATTAATGATTCACATAGCGCATTGACAGAAGAATGGCGCAAGCCTATCAATATGCAAATTCTCATTCGTTTCCCTTTTCATACCAACGGAGATTCCAAAATGGCCATGCAAAAAGCCGACATCCTGTCCGACCTTCTGGTGCAGAACACCGCGCAGGCCTTCCGCGAAACCATTCTTGAAAAATACAAGGGCAAAGAATACGGCCCGAGCGCCGAAAGCCTCGAGGCGCGAATTGACGAAGACCACCCCCTGATCGACATCCTCGCCGCGACCGACAGCCTTGATCCCGTCATCGCCGCCATCATCATATCGGAGCAATATATCAGCTATACCTCCATCGGCGACGTCGCGCCGAAGCTCGACCGCGAAGTCGCCGCCACCCTGCTCCTGCTGCAAAGCGAGGAAGCGATGGCAGGGCCGCAGGCGCTGATCGATTCAGGCAACCCCGTTGCGTTGAAATTTGCGGTCGCGATGGTCACGTCGCTCACCTCGGGCGAGGAGTTCGAGGAAATGAAGGCGGAAGCAAGCCCCGCCGAACTTGGCATGATACTGGGTCAGATTACCGCCCCCGTCACCGACATCGCCGAGCACCTTTCAGAAGGCGACAACTGGAAGATACTGCCGCCGAAACTGCTGGAGCGTTACATTGAAACCGTCGAGACGCTGGCCGCGATGTCGACCAGCAAGACGCAAAAGCGCGTGATGAAGAGCATCGTCGATGAGCTGAAAACCAGCATTGCGAAAGCCAACACCATCGAGCTTATCGAAACCACCCCGCCGAAAATCGACCCCGACAGCCCCTTTGTCACGCTAAAGGACCAGGCGAAAAAACTGAAATTCCCGGGCGGGAACAGCAGCCCCGCTGCCTGATTAAGGGCCCGCTGCCTGAGTAAGGGTTCCGCTGCCTGATTACAGTTTCTGGAAGTGATCCTCGTTATAAGCGCAGGTAATGGACGATCCCGCGACGGAGTCGGGGATGTCGAACGTGCGCTTGATTCCCGCCTGCAGATCGTCGTCGAGCGCGTAAATGCTGGCGCAGGAAATGCGTTCATCCGGCGCGCCTTCGACCACCGGGCAGAAAACGATGCGCTGGCCCTCGAGATCGAACAGCGCCTGAAACGCCGTTTCCCCGCCGCCTTTTTTTGCCTCAAGCGGCACGTTAACACGCGACTGGGGCGTCAAGCGGAAATCGGTATCGTTGAACTCGAACCAGCTTTTGACAAAATGCGCCTGCCCGCGCCCGACACGGCAGAAAAGCGATGTGCCCGCGCCGACCGGCTGGGGGGCGGCCATGGCTGCGACTTCGCTGTCGAGCGGCTTGAATTTAGGGCCCATCATGCCCCGCATCCCGGGCATGGCTCCGCAACCGGCCAACGCTAACGCCAGCAGAAGGGGCAAAACGGTCAAGAGACGGGTATATTTGATTTTCATGTCTTGTTTTTGGCTGTCACGGTATATTTTAATGTAGAGGCCGCTTTTTGACCAGCGCGTTTCTTTGCGGCTTGGTTTTTACAAAATCCACCACATCCACCATTCAGGGGGGAGCGGCTTCTTGTTCAAACGCGTGACCTTGTTCCGCTTTTTCGGCTTTCCGGTGAAGGCGGATGCCAGCTGGCTGTTTCTCGGCGTGTTGATTGTCTCGATGCTGTCGACCAAATATTACCCCCGCGTGCTGGCCGGGCTGACACCTGAAATGTACCAGATGATGGGCATTGCGACCCTGCTCGGTATCATTGTTTCAATTATCGCGCATGAAGTCGCCCATGCCATCATCGCCGAATATTACCAGATGCCGATCGAGAGCATCACCCTGTTCATCTTCGGCGGCGTGGCGGAGATGAAGGGCGAGCCTTCGCACCCGAAAGGTGAATTCCTGATGGCTCTTGCCGGCCCCGCCATGAGCGGGATGATGGGGCTGTTTTTCTGGGCGGCGGAGGCCTTGTATGTCATGCATCTCGGCGACGGCCCTGCCGCGCGGGTGCTGGCCTATCTTGGCGGCATCAACATGCTGATCGCGGGTTTCAACATGGTTCCCGCCTTTCCGCTCGACGGCGGCCGCGCGCTGCGCGCCGCGATCTGGCATTACAAGAAAAATATGGTGCTGGCAACGCGCATCGCCTCGCAGCTCGGCGCTGTTTTTGCCTATGGCCTGATCGGCTATTCCATCTACCGCATCACCTGGTATGACGACATGATCGGGGGCATCTGGTCCGGGCTGCTCG
Organism: Alphaproteobacteria bacterium; assembly: GCA_043759865.1. Classification (GTDB taxonomy): domain Bacteria; phylum Pseudomonadota; class Alphaproteobacteria; order Micavibrionales; family UBA2020; genus JAPWJZ01. Next base: position 14,457 of record JAYUPV010000426.1, read on the forward strand.
GTTATTTCGTCTGGGGCGCGGGCGCCTATGCCGTGCGGCATACCGAGCGGCTTTCGCTGCTGGGACAGGAAAAAGTCACGCGCTTCATGAAAAGCGACATCATTTCCGTGACACCCGACATGACCATCGCCGTTTTCGTCGACCAGTATGTCTACAAGCACTACCAGAAAATTTTTCCCGTGCTCGACAAGGGCGTGCTGACGGGCGTTATCACCCTGCAAGCCGTTCTGGATATGGAGCGCGACAAATGGGCATGGCTGCATGTTGCAAGCGTGATGCAGCCCCTGAGCGCCGAAAATTCCGCCACGCCCGATATGAGCGCCGCCGAGGCCCTGTCGGTCATGCAGAAAAAAGGCAAGGATTCGCTGCTGGTCGCAAAAGACGGGGAATTCATGGGCGTGATCGCCTTGCGCGACCTGTTCGCCTATCTCTCCATCACCATGCGCGTCGACCGCGACAAATCACTGGAAGCCGGCGCAGAACAATAGACGCTTGCGTTCATTCGCGCTTCGGGACGGGAGTTTTCAGGGCGGGCTTGGTGTTGCCGGTCTTCGGGAACATTTCACTGTGCATGGCTTCGACAGCGGCGGCCAAACGCTCGAGCGCGAAAGTCATGCGGCGCTGGTTTTCGATGATGTTCGCCTGGTCGCGGCGAATTTTTTCAAATTCTTCCTTCAGCTTGCCAAGCTCGCGCGAAGTGTTGTTCACGCTGTAATTCGTGCGATCAAGCTCGCCCTTGACGCCATCGATGCGGCGGCGCGCGGTGTAGTCGGTATCGCTCATGGTGTTTTTCCGGCAGCAGGTACAGGCAGTTTTTGCGGCTTGTCGAGAGCGGGATTCAGGTCGGCGCGCAGCTGCCTGACATCTGTCGAAAGGGTTTCAAGCGCAACGGCGATGCG
>JAYUPV010000427.1:0-5514 GCA_043759865.1 Alphaproteobacteria bacterium
GCTTGACGTCGCGAAAGGCGGAGGTTATTCGTAAATACAGGGCTCTTAAAAACATATTCGGCAAAAAGCCCCGGCAGACGATATACCGTATCAGCTTAAAGCCGCAAGCAACGCCCGACGAAACAAGCAAAGCGCAGATGCAGTTCGAGCGTGATTTGCGCCTGTGGCTGCGCGATGATGATGCCTATAACAAAGGCCTCGTCGCCTTCGTGAAGCGCGGCACGCCCTCCACGGGCGGCGGGGCGAATACGGTCATCTGCTGCACCGCTGAAAAAACCGCCGCGATCAGCGAAAAATTCGGCGATGCCATTGGCGGCATTCATATCGGAAAAATGGAAGACGTGCTGACCTACAAAGGCCCGCGCCCCGCTCAGCCGCGCCCGTAATATTCGGGGTCGAGGCGGTAACGCTGCTTGGTGTAAAGCTCCACGCAGGTTTCAACCACCAGCTTGTCGTATTTGATGCCGCTGTTCTGCGTGATTTCGGCGAGTGCTTCGTCGAGCGACAGCGCGTTGCGCCACGGGCGGGGGGAGAGCATGGATTCAACCACATCGGCAACAGCCAGAATGCGCGCTTCAAGCGATATCGCATCGCCCGACAGCCCTTGCGGATAGCCCGTGCCGTCGAGCCGTTCGTGGTGCTGCAATATCACCTCGGCGACCGGCCACGGGAACTCGATGTCTTTGACAATTTCCGCGCCATAGAGCGCATGCTGGCGCACCACGGCGCGTTCTTCGTCGGTGAGAGGGCCCGGCTTGGTCAAAATGCCCGAAGGGATGAGGATAAAGCCGATATCATGCAGCGTCGCCGCCACGCGGATGGCTTCGATGGCGTCATTGTCCATGCGCATCAACTGCGCGATGGTGCGGGCGACTTGTGAAACGTTGCGCTGGTGGTCCATCGCCTGCGCTTCGCGCAGCGCTATCATGTCGGCCAGCGTCACCAGGCTCTGGAACAGCGCGTGCTTGACGTCGTCCTCGTACCCCGCCATCAGGCCGCCTGCCCGTGACAGTATTTAAACTTGCGCCCGCTGCCGCAGGGGCAGGCGGAATTGCGCGGGGTCTTCGACCATGTTTCGGGACTTTCCTGCTCGAATTTTGTCGAGCCTGCCGGCTGCGGCGTTGTGTCCTGCATGCGCGCGGGGTCGGGCCCGCGGGTTTCCTGCATGCGTTGCGGCGAAGGGCGGCGCGGCATCGGGGGCGGACTGGTGTCGGCATGCAGCTCGACAAGGCACATGGCGGCGGTCACTTTTTCGCGCAGCGAGCCGAGCATTTCCTGGAACATCTCGAAAGACTCGGTCTTGTACTCGTTGAGGGGGTCTTTCTGGCCGTAGGCGCGGAGCGTAATGCCCTGACGGAGATAGTCGAGGTTGAGCAGGTGTTCTTTCCACGTCTGGTCGAGCAGCTGCAGCAAGATTGATTTTTCCACCTGCCGCATGATGGCGGGTGAAACCACGGCTTCCTTCATGGCGATTTTTTCTTCGACCATTTTCGTCAGGCGTTCGATGACGGTCTGTTCGTCGATACCGTTTTCCTTCGCCCATTCCTCGGCGGGAATGTGCAGGCCGGTCAGGCGCAGCACGTCGGTCTTCAAAAGCTGCATGTCCCATTGCTCGGCATAGGCGCCGGCAGGGATGGCGAGCGCGACCACGCCGTTGATGACGTCGTGGCGCATGTCGGCCACAAATTCGGAAACGTCGTCCGAGCTCATGACTTCGCGGCGCTGCTCGTAGATCACCTTGCGCTGGTCGTTCATCACGTTGTCGAAACGCAGCAGCTGTTTGCGTATCTCGAAGTGCTGGGCCTCGACCTTTTTCTGCGCGCGTTCGATCGCCGTGTTGATCCACGGGTGGATGATCGGCTGGCCGGGCTTCAGGCCCATCTTGCGCAGGAACATGTCCATTTTCTCGGAACCGAAAATACGCATCAGGTCGTCTTCGAGCGAGATGAAAAATTTCGACGCGCCGGGGTCGCCCTGGCGGCCCGAGCGGCCGCGCAGCTGGTTGTCGATGCGGCGCGATTCATGGCGTTCGGAGCCAAGCACGAACAACCCGCCCGAGCGGATGACGATGTCATAGGCCTTGCCGATTTCCGACTTGATTTCCGCGATCATTTTTTCGCGCGTCGCGGGGTCTGCATCCGCAGGCACTTCCTGCGCGATACGCATTTCGACGTTGCCGCCGAGCTTGATGTCGGTACCGCGGCCCGCCATGTTGGTGGCGATGGTGATGGCGCCGGGGCGGCCCGCCTGCCCGATGATGAAGGCCTCCTGCTCGTGGTAGCGGGCGTTCAGCACATGATGTTCGATCTTCAGTTTTTTCAGGCGGCGCGACAGCAGCTCCGATTTTTCGATGGAAGTCGTGCCGACCAGCACCGGCTGGTCGCGGTCGCGGCATTGCTCGATCAATTGCACGATGGCTTCGTATTTTTCTTCCGCCGTGCGGTAAATTTCGTCGTGATGGTCTTTCCGCACCATGTTCTGGTTGGTGGGAATTTCCACGACCGAGAGGTTGTAAATCGCCTCGAACTCGGCCTTTTCCGTCAGCGCCGTACCGGTCATGCCGGCCAGTTTGGGGTACATGCGGAAATAATTCTGGAAGGTGATAGAGGCCAGAACCTGGTTTTCGTTCTGCACCTTCACGCCTTCTTTGGCTTCGAGCGCCTGGTGCAAACCTTCGGAGAAACGGCGGCCTTCCATCATGCGGCCGGTGAATTCGTCGATGATGATAACGGCGTCGTCTTTTACGATGTAGTCGACATCGGCGTTGAACAGCTTGTGCGCGCGCAGTGCCTGATTGACGTGGTGGACGAGGGTGATGTTGTGCGCGTCGTAAAGCCCGCCTTCTTTCAAGATGCCAAGTCCGGTCAGGATTTCCTCGACATGCGTGTTGCCGCCGTCGGTCAGCGCCACGGTCTTGTGCTTGAGGTCGATCTCGTAATCGGCGGGATCGAGCTTCGGGATCACGCGGTTGATGCTGGAATAGGCCGAGGCGGAATCCTGAATGGCACCCGAGATGATGAGCGGCGTACGCGCTTCGTCGACAAGGATTGAGTCGACTTCGTCGACAATCGCGTAGTTGAACGGGCGCTGCACCATTTCTTCCAGCTGGAATTTCATGTTGTCGCGCAGGTAGTCAAAGCCGAATTCGTTGTTGGTGCCATAGGTAATGTCGCAGGCGTAGGAAGCCTGCCGCATTTCGTCCGTCAGGTTGGTCAGGATAAAGCCGACCGACATGCCGAGAGTCTTGTAAATCGGGCTCATCCAGTTGGCGTCGCGCTGGGCGAGGTAGTCGTTGACGGTCACGACGTGGACGCCCTTGCCTTCGATGGCATTAAGATAAACGGCAAGCGTGGCGGTCAGCGTTTTACCTTCGCCGGTGCGCATTTCGGGGATGTAGCCTTCGTGAAGGGCAATGCCGCCCATCAACTGCACGTCGAAATGGCGCTGGTTCATGGTGCGGCGCGAAACTTCGCGCACGGTCGCGAACGCCTCGGGCAGAATGTCGTCGAGGGTCTTGCCCTGCACGGTGACGAGGTCGCGGAATTTCTGCGTTTGCGCGGCAAGCTCGGCGTCGGTCATCGCCTGCATCGCGGGTTCGAGCGCGTTGATCTGGTGCACGCGGGCGCGGTAGCCTTTCAGGATGCGGTCGTTGGCGGTTCCGAACATCTTCCGTGCGAGTGCAGTAAACATATTGTCAGGCCTGTTATTATTTATGTTGGCATGAGATATAAACCAGATTGTTATTAAGTCAATCAAGGCTTTTGGCTGGAAAACCCTTGCTAAACCGCGCAAAACCGCCTTATATGACCCAGAATCCATTGACAAAAGCGCGGGCAGCGCCAAGTCGTTATTTTGTAAACCGCCGACAGGAGAATATGGAATGTCCATTCAACGCAAAGTAACCGCTATTGCAGCCACGGCGCTGGTCGTAACCGCGCTGTTCGTGCATCCGGTGCAGGGCGCAGCCGCCGCCGACGGCGATGTCGCCGCCATCGTGAACGGCCAGAAAATTTTCAAAAAAGATGTCATGTCGGCCATCAAGGAGCTCGGCCAGCGGCTTGGCTCGACCGACACGAAACAGGTTTACCCGATGGTGGTTGACCAGATCATCAACGAAAAGCTGCTCGACGACGCAGCCCTCGCCGCGAAGGTCGACGAAAGCAAGGAATACAAGGAACGCGTGAACGTCATCAAGGTTCAACTCGTGAAGCAGATGTATTTCGAGCGCCTGCTGAAAAACAAGGTTTCCAACGACGCCGTGAAAGCCGCCTATAACCAGTTCCGCAACGAGAACAAGGGCAAGATCGAGGTGCATGCGCGCCATATTCTTGTGCCCTCCGAAGTGGAAGCAAAACAGGCCATCAAGGACCTCGATGCCGGCCAGAAATTCGAGGAAATCGCCCGCCGCCGCTCTTCGGGCCCCACCGCCAAATCGGGTGGTGATCTCGGCTACTTCCTGAAAGACGAAATGATACCGGCGTTTTCCGCCGTCGCCTTCTCGCTCAAGCCCGGCACCTATTCGAAAGAGCCGGTCGCGACCGAATTCGGCTGGCATGTCATTCTGGTGGAAGACAAGCGCGAGCGCACCGTGCCCGAGCTGAAAGACGTCGAAACCCCCATTCGCAACAAGCTGTCCCAGCAAGCTCTGCTGAAGGTCGTGCAGGACCTGCGCGCCAAGGCCGATGTGAAGCTGTTTGATGTCGATGGCAAGCCGGTCAACGGCCCGATGGCTGTTCCCGATGCACCCAAAGGCGCAGCTCCCAAGACCGGTAGCGCCGCGCAGGAGCTGGAGGCGAAAGAAGCCGCCAAGAGCAGCGACAAGGATGATGACAAAGTCGACGACAAAGACGGCGGCCAAAAAGATTAATAGCCGTTACCGATTCCAAAAAAGGGCGGCTTTTAACGGGCCGCCCTTTTTCTTGTTCTTAAATTGCGCGGAAAAGCTATATATTACATAACGTTATGTAGCCGTTGACGGAGCGCGGTTTTACGGCTAATGATTCCTACCATGAGCATATTAAATCTTTTCAAAAAGAATTCGCAGGGCAAGCGCGAGCTGGTCCTCGATACAGAAGCAACGGGGCTTAAAACCTCCGATGGCCATCGCATCGTCGAGGTCGCCATGGTCGAAATGATCGGCGGCAAGCTGACGGGCAAAGAGCTTCATATCGTCATCAACCCCGAAATGCATATTCCCGAAGAAGTGGTCAAGATCCACCACATCGACGACGAGACGGTCAAGGACAAGCCCAAGTTCAAGGACGTTGCCAAAGATATCCGCGACTTCATCGGCACCGATCAGGTCATCATCACCTGCCGCACAGAGAACGGCTATACGCTCGATATCGACATGATGAATATGGAATTCAAGAAGGCCGGCGTGAACGAAGTCCCCGCCGCGCAGTGGAGCAACGTGCGCCGCTGGTCGGAAGCCATGTGGGGCACCGACAAAGCACGCCTCGACAAGGTCCTCGACCGCTACGGCGTGAGCCGCAAGGAACGCGACGACAACGG
>JAYUPV010000428.1:0-2057 GCA_043759865.1 Alphaproteobacteria bacterium
GCAACAACAAATCTTTCCTGAAATCTTTTTTCGTTTCGCCCGCCAACAGCATGCGCCGCCTCCTGCGTCGCGGCATTGGCGCGACCGAAGTGCGTCTGCCCGATCTCGGCCATGAAATGAACGCTGAATCGGTCGCCCTCGCCGCCGATTATCTCGCCAAGGCTTTCGGTCAGGCGGCCGAATTTGAGCTGCCGCCGAAGCGCGAAACGGCGCTTATTAAGCCTATGAAATATAACAGATAAAACTCTTTATTTGACATATTCCCAAAGACTGTTTATCAATAGCGCGGTCTGGTGACGCAATCAAAAAGGATCAAGAAAATGGCTGGCAAACTTTGGCACAGGGTTCCCGATGAAACCGGCAAAGCGCAACTGAAAGAAATCGACCCCGCCCAAGTGACAATCGAACGCCCGACGATTGTTTATCTCTCCGGCTTCCTGACCAACAACAACCGCCCCGGCTATGTTTCCGGCAGCATCAAGCGCATCGAGGAGCTGCTGAAAAGCGCCCCCGAAGGAACCGTGAAGCCCGATATTTACGCGTGGTCGCACAAAGGCCTCAGCAACCTTTTCAACCTTGCCATCTATGACACCTTCCCCGGCAGCCGTTCGTCGGAAGCGGGCTACATCCTTTCGGCCAGCATCCTGATGCCGCTGGTCGCGGAAGAATTCAAACGCATGCCCGACGGCTCCGTCATGGGCAAGCCGCGCCCGATGGATGAAGCGGCGAAGCGCCTGCGCAACGTGACGTTCTTCGGCTACAGCGCCGGCAGCATCGTGGCGCAGGAAACCTTCAACGCGACGATGAAGATGATGAAGGCCGTCGGCTACAGCGAAAAGGACGCGCGCAAACTGATGAAAGAAGTCGTGCTGGTCGCAGCCGGCGTCATTTCGCGCCCGACCAAAGAAACCGACCGTTACACCACCGTCTACATGGCCGCCAGCAACGACCGCATCAACCGCTTCAAAAACTTTGCCTGGGGCGCAATCGGCACGTTGCGCCGCACTTTCTTCACCAGCTACACACTGCGTAAAAACAAGAAAGACCTGTCTGTGCGCCCGCTTTCGGCGGCGACTGTTTTCATTTCAGCCGCGGCACGCGCCAGCCTCTATGAATTTAAAACCGACGAGAACGGCGAACGCGTCAAGAAGCCCCTCGATACCCTCTACCCCGCCTGGACTCAGCGCCGCAGCTACCACGAACTGCCGCATTACGTGACGACCGACGACAAGAACAACGATTTTTCACGCATCGCCCTTTACGCCGTGACGAACGCGTTGAACCGCACCGGCACGCCCGAAACCCTCGCGCTGCTCAATCCCCCGTCGAACGACACCTTCAGCAGCGAAGCACAGGAAGCCTACCGCAAGCGCATCGAACAAGCCCTAAAACCCATGCCCGCCGCGCTGGCAAAAAGGTAAGAAAAAAGGGTTTCTTCCAAAACTGGAGAAACCCTTTTTATTCAATTTGTTAGCTTGGTTGCGGGGATAGGATTTGAACCTATGACCTTCAGGTTATGAGCCTGACGAGCTACCGGGCTGCTCCACCCCGCGATAACCTAAGCAATTCAGAGGGCTGTTTTAACTGATATAGGCGGGCAATGCAAGTTTATTACCGCGCCAAACGGCTGTTGCGTGCGGGGAAAAACTATTTATTATTACAATCAACAGTTTACCTTACTTCTTACCCTCCCGGGAGACGGCGCATGAAGCCCGCTAAAGGCCTGCAGTATATGTCCGGTTTCGGCAACGAGTTCGCGAGCGAGGCGCTTGCCGGCGCGCTGCCCGAGGGACAAAATTCGCCGCAGCGGGTGGCGCACGGGCTTTATGCCGAGCAGTTGAGCGGGTCGGCCTTTACCGTGCCGCAGAAAAACCAGCTGCGCAGCTGGCTCTACCGCATCCGCCCCTCGGTCACGCACAAGTCCTTCGCGCGCTATAAACAACCGTTGTTCGGTGGCACGCCTAAAAAGAAAATTCCTGCCTCGCCGAACCAGCTGCGCTGGGACCCGCTGCGCGTCACTTCGAAAAAAACCGACCTTATCGACGGCATCTGCACCA
>JAYUPV010000429.1:0-2270 GCA_043759865.1 Alphaproteobacteria bacterium
CGACCGCCCCAAACCGGGACGTTCTCTTTCTCATTTGAATTTGGAGTTACTGACATGGCTAAGAAATCTCTCACCGCAAACAAACCCGCAAAAGTCGAATACGGCAACATTGCAAACGGCTACACCTCTATCGCAAAGCACCTCGGCATGGACCCCGCATCGACGGTGTTCCTCAACTCGCTGATCACCAACCCGAAGCATCCTGTCGATTTCAAAATGAGCGACACCGACGGCCTCGACTGGCGGAGCGCACAGTATGTGATCCCCCTCACCGCGCCCGGCTCGCAATCGATTACCTTCGAGATTTCACCGGCACATACGGAATACCTGAAAAAATACGTAGCGCAAGGCGACCTGAAGACGATACCGGCGGAGGGCCGGGCTTATCCCGGTGGCTCGATCCCCGCGCAGCTCACCGGTCAGTTGGCCGAAAGCACGCCGCTGATTGAAGTGCTGAAGGGCCAGCAGCTTTTCAATTCCTACCAGACGCAGGAAGTGGCGCAGCTGTCGGAAAACCTCGGCCACAAAGCGCCGGTCTCGACCGAAGCCTACCTGAACTTCCTGAGCAAGGGCTACGTCCACGACATCGCCAAGGCCGCGAAAATCAACATCGCCCCCGGCATCGTGTTCAGCGCACCTGCCTCCGTCGCTGAATTCGTGGCGCAGATCGAAAAGCTGGGCGAGACCGTTCCCTTGAAAAAAATATGGGTGAAGGCATCAAGCCTTTCCGGCGGACAGGGCATCGTCCCGATCAACAACCCCACGCCCTCCTCCATCAAGGAAGCGTTCAACACCATCGCAAAAGCCTACAAAGACGCGGGCTTCTACGGCAAGGACGCGCCCGCCGAAATGTCGCCTGACAAGCCCTTTGACGGTATCAACTTCTTCATGCCCATCGTGGTCGAGGCGGATATCGGCTCGATCCATGCAGGCTCCGAAGTTGTCGCGAATTCCTGTGTGCAGGCGGTCGTGACCAAGGACAAGATCACCATCGTCGGCACTTCGCTGCAATTCACCAAAAACGGCGAATATATCGGCGCGGCGCTGCCGTCCGAGGCTGACGCTCCTGCCATCACGGCGGCGGAAAAAGAGGCGATTAAACTGCTGACAAAAATGGCGGCGGACGGCTATGTCGGCTTTGCAGGTGTCGATGTGATTGTCACCAAAGACGCCAAAGGCACGCTGAACCCTTACGTGCTGGAAGTGAACCCGAGACTCAACGCTTCCACCCCCCTGCTCGCTCTCGCGCAGCATGCAGAAGCGGAAACGGGCAAGAAAATCCATGCCGTGACAGTCATGCATTACCTTGAAAACCCCGCCTATGTCGAAGACAAGTCGGGCGTGGTGCGGAACACCATCGGCAAGGACCTCTACAAGGCGGGCGAAACCGGCTTTGAAGGAGTCATTCCCTATATGGTCGACCCGAACGATCCGCTCAAAACCGCTTTCCGGGCCGCTGTCATGGCGCAGACGCCGGAAAAACTGGAGCAGCTGGTCGACGACCTGAAGAGAAAAGTCGAGAAGCACAACACCTTCGTCAAGAACATCCGGACGGGGCTGTAAGGAATGTTGCGGTCCTTTTCTTATCAGGGCGAGGGAAAGGGGCCGCACCTCCTCTGCCTCGGCGGCGTGCATGGCAACGAGCCCTGCGGCGCTATCGGTCTTGAAAGCACCGTCAAAAAACTTGAAAGCGGCGCGCTGCGCGTAAATGCGGGCAAGCTGACCATCGTGCCGCGCTGCAACGAAAAGGCACTCGCGCAGGATATCATTTATATCGACGAAAACCTGAACCGCTGCATGCGAAAATACGACGCGCCCGTGAACAACGAACAAAAGGCAGCGCATGCGCTGACAGCGTTTATCGACGCCTGCGACATCATGATCGACCTGCATTCCACAACCGCGCCGACCACACCTTTCGGCTTCCTTGATACGGATTCATCGGAAGGCCGTGCGCTTGCACAGGCTCTGGGTCTTGAAAAAATCCTGATTGGCTGGCCCGGGCTTTACCCCGAAGGCGAAGATCCAACGACCCAGACCTATGCCGAAGCCGCAGGCAAGCTGGCGCTGACCATCGAATGCGGGCAGCATGCCGACCCTGAAGCCCCCGCCCGCGCCGAAAACTATATTTTAAACGCCCTGTCGTTCCTCGGCCTGACAGGAGCAAGCACTGCACCCTCGCCCTCCGTCACCACGGCCTACCTGAAAATGACGGGGGTGTTTTACCAAAAGGACCGGCTTGCCTTCATCAAGCCCTGCCAGAGCTTCAC
>JAYUPV010000430.1:0-2561 GCA_043759865.1 Alphaproteobacteria bacterium
TAACTGGGCTGTTCCAGATATAGGATGGAATGCTCTTTATAAGAAAAAATGCCACGATCTAGCTGGCATGAAGAAAGAGGCATTAAGCATTATTCAAAAGAGGCCGGAGCTTTTTTTAGCCCAAGTTTCATTTTCATATGGGGGGGGGATGTTGCCGTTATTTGTAAGGCTATTTCCTTTTATGAAGTCAATTCAGATAAAAAACTGGAGAACCATTAGACGTTCCGGATCAAAAGGCCAGAGTAAATTAAAACTACATCTTGTAACTTTTACATGACGCCCTGTCGGGCTTACCCCTCACCCTAGCCCTCTCCTTGAGGGGGAGAGGGGACTCTCATTTTTAAATCTTCATCCACTTGTCGACAATAGACCGCGTGTCGTAATAGGTGGGGCGCATTTTTTTGACGATGTCGGCGAGAACGTCGATGGCGAAGTTTTCTTTTGCTTGCCGTTCAAGACGCGCGCCGAGGTCGGACATGGCGGTAAGGCCGAAGTTGGAGGTCATGCCCTTGATGTCGTGCCCTGCGCTCACGAGCGCCTTCATGTCTTTTGCTTCAATGCCGCGCTCGGCGTTGCCGATAAGCTCTTCGGTTTTCTGATAGAGACCGTCCATCATCTCGTCCATCTGGTCTTTGCCAAGGCTGCCTTTCAACCCGCCCAGCACTTCGGTCGAGAAAAGTTTTTGCTGCTCGAATATCGCCATGTTGACGGGCGGCGGTGCGGCAGGCGGCGGCTCGGGAACATAAGGTGCGGCGACATAAGGCTCGTCCGAGGGATCCACAGGAAAGTCTGTGGACGATGCAGAGGGTGCGAGGGGCGGTGCGGCTGGTTTTACAGGCGCGGCAACGGGCGGCGGCGCTACGGGAGCGGGCGGCGGCGGTGCGGCGGGGGCTGCTTTCACAACGGTCGGCGTCTGGTTCGGGTATTTGCGCTTGGCGAACTGGCCGAGCAGCTTGCGCAACGCTTCGGGGTTCACGGGCTTGCTCACGTAATCGTCCATGCCTGCGTCGCGGCAGCGCTGGATATCTTCCTTGCCGACGTTGCCGGTCATGGCGACGATGGTGGTTTTCGCTTTTTCCGGGTCGGGCAGGCGGCGGATCATTTGCGTCGCCATCACGCCGTCGATCTGCGGCATTTCCATGTCCATCAGGATGACGTCGAAATTGATGGTTTTCATTTCATTCATCGCCGCTTCTGCACCGCTTGACGTGACAATCTTGTGGCCGTCTTTTTCGAGCAGCCCCTGCACGACCTTCTGGTTGATGATGTTGTCGTCGACGACCAGAATTTTAAGCGGGATAACGCCCACGGCCTGCGCCTCGGCCGCCAGCTGCGCTTCGCCCACGCCGTATTCCATGGACAGGATGAAATAGAACACCGTGCCCTCGCCAAGCTTCGAGGCGATCTGCACCGACGATCCCATCGCCTCCACAAGGCGTTTGCAGATGGAAAGGCCAAGGCCCGTGCCGCCGAATTTGCGCGCGGTCGACGCGTCGGCCTGCTGGTAGGGCTGGAACAGTTTTTTCTGCACGTCTTCCGAAATGCCCGCGCCGGTGTCCTTGACGCCGAAATAGATGCGCGGCTTTTTCGCGGTCTTGTCATGCGCCTTGATGATCAGCGTCACGCCGCCCTTTTCGGTGAACTTGGTGGCGTTGGAAATCAGGTTCAGGAATATCTGGCGCAGCCTTGTCGGGTCGCCCTTCAGCGTCATCGGGCATTCGGGGTCGATTTCCGCGCGCAGGTAGATTTTCTTTTCTTCCGCGCGGCCCGACATCAGCAGCACGACCGATTCAACCAGCTTGCCGAGGTCGAAGTCGATGTTCTCGATGCTCATCTTGCCTTCCTCGACTTTGGAAAGATCGAGAATGTCGTTGAGCAAGGTCAGCAGCGCGTCGCCGGAATACTGGATGGTCTTCGCGTATTCCTTTTGCTTGTCGTTGAGCGGCGTATCGAGCAGCAGGCGTATCATGCCCATCACGCCCGTCATGGGCGTGCGGATTTCGTGCGAGATGACGGCGAGGAAGTCGGACTTCGCCTTGTTCGCCTGGTCGGCGGTTTCCTTGGCGCGGCGCATGGCGGAAATACGCTCCTGCTCGCGGCTGCGCAGATCGGCCATCAGTTCTTTTTCGCGCTGCAGGACGCCGAGCAGGCGGGTCTGGTCGGCGATTTCCTTGGTCTTGCGCAGTTCCATTTCGTCCTCGCGGCGGCGCTTGGCCTCCGCCACGTCGTGCAGGTGCGTTGCTTCCGAGATGGACAGGAAGCGCAGCGACGAGAAAGACAAAAGGCTGAGATGCAAAACAAAGCACGCCCAGTAAAAATTCACGCCCGTGACGGTGTAGGACGAAATGCCCGAGACGGTGGTCTCGGTCAGCAGCGCGCCGCCCACCAGCAAGACCCAGGCGAAGGTGAAGGGAATGGCCTGCGGGCGCTCGCTGCGCAAAATGGTCAGGCCGCCAAGCACGGTTATCAGCACCGGCACGCCGACCGGCAGCAGCCGGATCAGCAGCGTGTTGGCCGTGCCCGAAAGAGCGTCGATGAGCGTGCCGATCGCGGTGATGCCC
>JAYUPV010000431.1:0-4673 GCA_043759865.1 Alphaproteobacteria bacterium
CTGCGGGATTGCGACTGACCTCAACAGATACATGAAATCGTCAACAACAGTTCTTGATTCAACACCGCGCTGCACCCTCTCCCGGCCTCTCCCGCAGAGCGGGAGAGGGGAAGAAAAACCTACTCCAGCTTCCCCATCACCTTACGGAATTTTTCGAGGATAACTTCTTCGCGCTTGTGGTGGCGGTTTTTGACGACCCAGCGGCCGCCGGCCATGACGTCTTTGACGGGGTTTTTGTTGGAGGCGAAAATGGCGGCGTCGAGAATATGGTCGCGCAGTTTATTCGTCATATAGGGCAGCTCTTTATCGAGCACCAGAAAATCGGCGCGATGGCCGCTTTCGATGCGTCCCGTCTTGCGCCCGAGCGCCTGCGCGCCACCCCTGACCGTGCGGTCGAACAGCGTCGCGCCGACGGAGGGAATGTCGTGGTCCTTTATCAGCGTGCGTTCCTGATAAATCAAACGCTGGATATATTCGAGCCAGCGCAGTTCTTCAACCACGCTGACGGTAATGTGGCTGTCGGAGCCAATCGCGAACGCCCCGCCCTCGTTAAAATATTTCACGAGGGGAAAGATGCCGTCGCCGAGGTTCGCTTCGGTCGTGGGGCACAACCCCGCAACCGCGCCCGATTTCGCAAGCCCCCTGATTTCCTCGTCATTCACATGGGTGCAGTGGACGAGGCACCATTTCGCGTCGATATTGCCGTTTTCGAGCAGCCATTCGACCGGGCGTTTTTTCGACCATTCAAGGCAGGATTCAACCTCGCCCATCTGTTCCGCCGCGTGGATGTGAATGGGCGCGTCGGGCAGCAGCTTGCGTATCGCCTGCGTTCCCTCGTGCAGCATAGCGGGCGACACGGCGCGAAGCGAGTGGTGCGCAAGCCCGAGCGTGACCTGCGGCACGCTGCGGTATTCGCCGTGCAGTTCCTCGATAATCCGCATCAAATCTGAAACGGAATTTAAAAACCGCCGCTGCCCCTCGGCGGGCGGCTTTTCACCGAAGCCGCCGTAAGCATACAACGACGGCATGTGTGTGATGCCGATACCGGTTTCAAGCGCAGCCTTGATGATCTGTTGCGACATGACGGAGCGTGTCTGGTAGGCATGCCCGTCCTGCTGGTGGTGGATGTAGTGGAATTCGCCGACGGTGGTGTAGCCCGCCTTCAGCATGTCGACGTAAACTTGCGCCGCCAGCGCCTCCATATCCTCCGGTTCGATGAAGGCGAGGAAGCGGTACATGGTGTCGCGCCAGCTCCAGAACGTGTCCTTGCGGCCGCTGGCGCGTTCGGTGAGCCCCGCCATCGCGCGCTGGAAAGCATGGCTGTGGATGTTCGGCATGCCGGGCACCAGCGGGCCGTGGATGAGCTCGACATCGACGCCCTGTTTTGGTGCGTCCTTGAACGAGTCAACGCCCACGATCCAGCCTTCCTTGTCCACTTCGACAAGCACGTTATCGGCCCAGCCCTCGGGCAGCAGCGCGGTTTCTGCAAAAAGCGTGGTCATTTCGGTGCTATGACTCCCCGTCAAAACATTCTATAAAGATATAGGGTAAACAAGGGCAAAGCAATGTTTGACAGCCTCTGGAAAAATGTCACCGCCGCGACGATGATTTCCGCCCGCGATGCGGGCATGACAAATGACTATGGCATTATCAATAACGCGGCGATTGGCGTGAAAGATGGCGTCATTACCTTTATCGGCCCCATGTCGGGCCTGCCGAAACCGCCCGATCAGCTTTCAGACTATGTTTACGATGCCGCGGGGCGCGTGGCGACGCCGGGGCTGATTGATTGCCATACCCATCTTGCCTATGCAGGCGACCGCGCCGCAGAATTTGAACAACGGCTGCAGGGCGTGAGCTATGCCGATATCGCGAAGGCCGGCGGCGGCATCAACGCGACCGTCACCGCCACGCGTGCTGCAAGCGAAGACGCGATTTTCGACCTGTCGGTCAAACGTTTGCAAAAACTGTTTTTCGAAGGCGTGACCACGGTCGAGGTAAAATCGGGCTACGGGCTCGATTTCGAGAACGAGCGAAAGCTGCTGCGCGTGGCGACACGGCTGCGCGACGAAACAGGTTTCCGCGTCCAGCGCACTTTCTTGGGCGCGCATGCCGTGCCGCCGGAATATAAAGACAAGAAAGACGGCTATGTGACGCTTGTCTGCGGCATGATTGAAAAACTGGCGGCGGAAAAACTGGTCGATGCGGTCGATGCGTTCTGCGAAAATATCGGCTTTACTCCAGCCCAGACGCGCAAGGTTTTTGAAGCGGCAAAAACGGCAGGCCTGCCCGTAAAGCTTCATGCCGAGCAATTGTCGAACCAGAACGGCGCGGCCTTGGCCGCCGAATTCGGTGCGCTCTCCGCCGACCATCTGGAATTCGCTGATGAAGCGGGCGTGGAGGCGATGGCGAAGGCGGGAACAGTCGCCGTATTGCTCCCCGGTGCGTTTTATTACCTGCGCGAAAAAACCCTGCCGCCGGTTGAACTGTTCCGCAAACACAAAGTGCCGATGGCGATAGCGACCGACCACAACCCCGGCACCTCGCCAGTTCTGTCGCCGCTGTTGATGCTCAACATGGCTTGCACCTTGTTCCGCCTGACACCGGAGGAGGCGCTGGCGGGCATGACAAGGAATGCCGCAGCCGCCCTCGGCCTGCAAAAAGAAATAGGCACGCTCGAAACCGGCAAGGCCGCCGATATTGTGCTGTGGGATATCAAGCACCCGAGAGAGCTGTGCTATTACTTCGGCAACAACCCTGCCTTCGGTGCGATTCTGGGCGGAGAATGGCACCCTTACGGCCATGAATAGATTGTTTCTCGCGTTTTTCCTGTTGCTCGCTTCGCCTGTTTTTGCGGCGGACAAAGATGCCGAGTATCTTGCGCTTGTCGATGCGGCGATAAAAGACCCTGCAACGGCGAAGTGGTGCGAGATACGCGATATGTACCCCTCCACCAGTTTTTACCGCGCGCTCGGCAACCCTTTGGTTTCGACCAAGGTGCCGGAAATGGGAAAAAGGATGCTGATGGAAAAGTCGGAAGCGTCGGTCAGCGCCTTCATGCGTTTTTCCCGCGAAAATTTCGGCAGCCTCAACGCCCACCGCTATGCCGCGTACCTGTATAAGTGGCACATGGAGCTGGCGCTGCAGGGCATGGAAAAAGTGCTGCCCGATTTCGGCGACGGCATCGGCTATATCGATTTCAAGCTGGAAACAAAGGCCGCGCGCGAGCTGCTGAAATGCATGGCGGCTTCGGGCGACGGCAAGGGTTTTACAACCGCCTACCACGCCGTCACTTTCGAGGAGGAAAGGCTGCTGATCGAGCAGTATTTCCACGTCGATGTCGAAAACGGCGCGATAAAAAAGGAAGGCGGCAAGGTTTACAGCATCGTCAATGTGCAGATACCGGGCGGGACGAAAACCGACATCTATTTCCGGCTCGACGACCAGCTGATCGAGGGCATAAAAGACGCGGCAGCGAAAGAAAAAGAAAAAGCCGCTCAGCCGTAGCGTTTTTTTCCCCAGCCCAGCAGCGATTCCAGCACAGCCTTCAGCACCACTTGCAGCTTTTCAGCCTTTTCGGGACAGTAGAGATAGGGCGCGATTTCGTCCATGTAATTGCCCCAGGTCAGTTCCATCTGGATGGAGTGGATGTTTTCATCGGGCTTGCCGTAGCTGCGCGTGATGTGCCCGCCGACAAAGCGACCGTTGAGAACGGAGGAATAAGCGCCCGATGCGGCAGCGGCAAACGCAGCCTCGGCCATGGCGGGATCGCAGGTTTTGTTGTGCGCGGTGCCGAGGTTCAGGTCCCACAATTTCCCGTCAAACAGGCGCGGCACGGAAGTTTTAATGGAATGTGCGTCGTACAAAATCGCATAGCCGTGCAGTTTTTTAATCCGCGCGAGTTCCTGCTCCAGCGCGTCGTGATAGGGATGCCAGTAGGAGGCCACGCGGTTGAGTTTTTCGATGTCATCGGGCACGTCGCCGTCTTTATAAATCGCCGCGCCCTCGAAAGTTTCAAGCGGGATAAGGCCGGTTTTCACCTGCCCGGGGTACAGATGCTGGTCGTCTTCGGGGCGGTTGAGGTCGATGACATAGCGTGAATGCGTCGCCATCAGCATGGTGATGCCGAGGCTTTCGGCGAACCAGTAGAGCTTGTCCACATGCCAGTCGGTATCGGGCAGCGGGTTCGCCTCGGCCGTCATGCGGTGGCGGATATCGGGTGGCACATGCAACCCCATATGCGGGATGCTGATGAGCAGCGGGCCGTCGCGCCGTATCAGGTTAAACCGCTTCATCGCCTACATTGCAATCGAGGGCAGCAGCGCACGGCCCATGAAAGGCAGGAAAGTCCCTGCTTCCACAAGCCTTGTCGCGATGCGGATATCGGGCGCGAAATAATGGTCTTCTTCGTAGTGACCGACCTGCGCGCGGATAAGCTTTATCGCCGCCTGCAATGATTTCGAGGTTTTCAGCGGCTTATGGAAATCAATCCCCTGCGCCGCCGCCAGAAGCTCGATGCCCACGATGTTCGCGGTGTTGGAGCCCATTTCGTTCAAGCGCCGTGCGGCATAGGTCGCCATCGACACATGGTCTTCCTGGTTGGCCGAAGTCGGGATGCTGTCAACGCAGGCAGGGTGCGAGAGCAGCTTGTTTTCGCTTGCGAGTGCCGCCGC
>JAYUPV010000432.1:0-2619 GCA_043759865.1 Alphaproteobacteria bacterium
CCTCGGCCAGTTGCTGGCGCTCTTTTTCGCCAATAGTCTTGCCCATGAATTGTACGTCGTCGATCAAGCAAAATTACTCCGGCAGGGCCAGCAGCAATATCGAGGCGAGCGCCATGACAATGGCGGCCAGTTGCTTTTTGTTTACGCGCTCTTTCAATATTACGCGCGCGAGAATGAGGCAGATGACGGGGTACATGGCCGTCATGGTGGCAATCACCGCGACCGGCCCGTGACGCAACGCCATGAAATAGGACAAAATCGCGAACACCGTCAAAACGCTGGTGCCGGCCACCTGCAGCACGGTCTTGCGGTCGACATCCAGCTTGAATTTGAGCCAGAACAAAATGGGGATGGTGACGATGAAATTGCCGAAGGCTTCGTAGAAAATCACGTTGTGCGGCGGCAGCGACTGCAGCGCGAGCTTGGGCAGAAAAGCCCAGAAGCCCCAGACGCCAAGCGCGGCCAGCGCGGGAAGCAGCCATGATTTTTCAGAGCGGCTCATGCGGCACCACTTCATCGGGCGTTTTTTTGTCGCTTGCCACCACCAGCATCACAATCGCGCCAAGGCCGAGCAGCACGGCGGCAAGCTGGCGGTGCGTCAGCGGTTCGTGCAGCACGATAAAGGCGAGCAGCGTGGCAATCAGCGGATAGAGCGACGAAATCATGGAAACATACGTCACCGGCCCGCGCCGCAGTGCCTCGAGATAAAACACCTGCCCGAGCGAGCCGCAGGCACCTGTCACCAGCGCAAGCCCCGCGCCCTTCTGGTCGAAATGGAAATCGTCGAGATAAAAAAGCTGCACCGTGCAGGCCGTCATCAGAAAGAAAATCGAGCTGTACACTATCATGTGCAGGGGCTCTATGCGCCGCAGCAGCACTTTGGGGATAAAGGCCGTCACGCCCCAGATGGACAGGGCGGTCGCGGCGGGGATGAACCAAGCTTCAATAGACATAACATAACCCGGCGGGAGGCAGTTGATTGTTTATATCAAGCAGCCGCCTGTTCCTGTAGCAAAATTTCACTTTTTCGCGCCAAGTCTTGGCTTGCGGCGTATGGCTGCTGTATATATAGCCTCGAACCAGATCAGGAGTTTCACCGTGGCCGATTCCCCCGCCCCCAAGCGTTTCCTCGTTTCATGGGACCAGTTCCACCGCGACTGCAAGGCGCTGGCATGGCGTCTTGTCGAAAAAAGCAGCAGCTGGAAGGGCATCATTGCCATCACGCGCGGCGGCATGATACCGGCAGGCCTGCTGGCGCGCGAGCTCGACATCAAGATCATCGAAACCATCAGCATTTCAAGCTATGACGACAAGCAGCAGCGCTCCGCCAAGATACTGAAAGAAATAAACAAGGCGCTGGTCGGCGACGGCGCGGGCTGGCTGGTGATCGACGACCTCGTGGACACGGGCGGCACGGCGAAAATCATCCGCGCGGCCCTGCCGCAGGCGCATCTTGCCACCGTCTACGCAAAACCGGCAGGCGAGCCGCTGGTCGACACTTATGTAACATGGGTGAGCCAGGATACCTGGATCTACTTCCCCTGGGATATCGACTTCCAGCCCGTCGAGCCGATTATCGCGGAGCGTAAACTGGTGGATTCAAAGTAAAAAAACCGCTAAAGTGGTCGGCAATAAAAAAAACAATAAAGGGACGCGCCCCTCATGAGCATGGAATTCAACAAAATACTCGCAGGCATCCTGACGGCTGGCATCATCGCCATGCTTGCAAGCTTTCTTACGCACAAGCTCTACCATCCCGAGCATCTCGAAAAGAATGCGTTTGAAATCGTGGCCGCAGCTTCCGAAGGCGGCGTTGCAGCTGTCGAGCAGACGGAACCCGAACCGATTGACGTCGCAGCCGCCGATATCGCCAAGGGCGAAAAACTCGCCAAGGTCTGCGTTTCCTGCCACACGTTTGAAAGCGGCGGCGTGAACAAGACTGGCCCCAACCTGTTTGGCGTTGTCGGCAAGCAACATGCCCATGCCCAAGATTTCGCCTATTCCGACGCCATGAAAGCCGAAGCCGGCAAAAAGTGGGATCGCGATGCGCTGAACAAATTCCTCTGGAGCCCGCGCAAAGCCGTGCCCGGAACGAAAATGACTTTCCTCGGTTTCAAAAAACCCGAAGACCGCGCCGCTGTTATCAAGTGGCTTGAGTCGCAGAAATAATCTTTGCCGAAAGGCGTATCGAAGAAAAACAGCCCCCCTGAAAAGAGGGGCTGTTTTCTTTGGTGGGGGCAGCTGAATTAGATATAGCGTTGGTAGGGGCCTTCGACATCGCGGTCGGTGACAAGGCAGCCTGTTTCAAATTTTACCTTCCGTGCCGCATCGAACTGCGACCGCGCGAAAACGACATAGGGCAGCTTCTTGCCGTCGATGTCGAGGTTCACGGTGTAGTAGCCGCCTTTGGGGGCTTCAGTAACGCGGGCTTCGGTTTGTCTGGTTTCGTTTTGCATGGCATTTCTCCCTGCTTGCTCTTTTTACGTTCGAGGTGGCTTATTGGTTCCCTGACCACCCGAATATAACGATGCATAGATTATGCCAAAATAAATATTGTTTAGAATCAACATCTTAAAAATAATCAGCGACAGGAAATTGCCGCCCAAAGCGGCTGCAGCG
>JAYUPV010000433.1:0-5454 GCA_043759865.1 Alphaproteobacteria bacterium
CGGCGCGGCGGCGGCAGGCACGGGCTTGACGGGCGCTGGTACTGGCAGGGGGCCTTGCAGTATCTCGAACATGTCTTTCATCGCGAATTGCTGCGCGTATGAAAGGGCGGTGCGGTTGTCCTTGTCCAGTACATCTTTAGCAACGTCCTGTGCCAGCAGGAAGCGGGCCATTTCCGGCTGGTTTTTTATCGCCGCCAAATGCAGCGCGGTCTGGTTCTTTTCATTGCGCTCCCTGACACTGGCGCCACGCTCGATCAGCGCGATCGCGATCTGTACGTTTCCGGTCATGGCGGCGGTAATCAGGGGTGTTTCCGTTTCCTGTGCTCTCGCGCCGACGGCGAGCAATGCCAGCGTCATTTCCATCTGGTCGGAGCGGATGGCGATCTCGAGTGGGCTGGTCTTGACGATTTTGCTCCCGGTCCTGAAACGGTAGCTGCCAAGTTTCATGGTTTCCTCCCGATGCTCCACTCGGGGTACGCTCGGGTCGGCTCCAGCAGCCAGAAGGATTTTGAGGGCATCTGGTTTCTTATTAGCTACCGCAAAATATACTGCAGGCGGGTCGTCGCCGATCAGGTTGGCTTTGCCGGACTTGATGAACATCTCAAGCGTATCGAGCCTGTCATGCTTGATCGCAAGCTGGAGCGGCGTGTGGCGCGAACCGGAGCGGTTGATGTACGAGGCAAGGCCGATTTCGAGCAGGTAGGCGGCAACCCCGGAATGGCCGTGCTCAACGGCTTCATGCAGCGCACTGTCGTTGTTCTGCTGGTTCGCCTGATACTTGTTGGCCCCCTTTTCAATCAGGAAGCGCAGGGCGATCAGCTGGCCGTTGCGTGCGGCGGCGAGAAGGGGCGTATCACCCGTTTTCTTGTCGTGGAAATTAAGGTATTTTTTGTCGGCTACGGCATAGTCGCGCAGTGTGTCCATGTCACCCGTGGCGGCTGCAGCCATGAATCGCTTTTCTGTCCGGAACCAGGCCATTGCCGCGCCTTACATTATAATGTGTGTCAGATTGATATAGCATTAGAATTTTCATATCGTCAAGATGCCTTGTTTTGGGAAATGCGGCATTGACAGGGCTGAACGTGAAGCCTATGAAAATTAATCCCTCGGCAAAAGGAATTTTATTATGGCAAACGAAAAAACCAAGAAATTTTCTGAAGAACTGAAAGCACTGCGCGCAGAATTCAACGACCTCGCCGACAAGGCCAAAAAGACTGTCGCCCGCCTCGACAGCGCCATCTTCAAGCAGGAACTTCTCGAAATCCGCCAGGAACACGACATGGTCGTGACCGAATTCGCCGTGCCGGGTTCGCTCGAAAGTGTGAACAACCGCGACATCAGCATCCTCGTCAACAAGTCGAAAGACATGGGCACAGGTCTCAGCAGCCCGATCGGGCAGGGGCTTGATGCCGCGAGCCGCTTGCACCTCGCCGTCAGCCACGCCTACGACGTTTCCGTGTCAGGCAGCGTGTGGGACAACGGCTCGTCGAAAAGCGTGCATCTCGGCGACTATGACCGCATCGAAAAAGCGCGCGACAAGACCGAGACCAACCGCAAAGACCTCGTGCCGACGCTGCGCGAAATCATGATTTCCAACACGCCCGACAAGGCCAACGAGCGCAACAAGCATTATATCATCGTGTCCGACGGCTCCATCAGCGACAACGTGGAACACGCGATGCAGATGATCGAAGCGACGCTGCTCTATAATAAAAAAGCGACCTTTGACTTCATCACGGTCGGCAACGCTGCCGGCAACATCTCCGAGATCGCGAACAAGGCGAACCACTCGACGGTCGCGGCGCGCGTCGGTTTCCACAAGGCCGAGAAGGCGGAAGATATTTGGGGCGCCGTCTCTGGTGTGCTCAAAGCACGCATTGCCGCTGCGCCCTATGTGAAGCCCGCACCTGCTGCGCCTGTTCCCACCGCTACCCCCACGCCGGCACCGTAAATTTTTCACGCGTGATTCACGGCATCATGCGTTGCATATGGCATGTGCGCGTAAACCCGTGCATTGCCTTGCTTGCGTGCATAAGTACCGAATCAGTCGAATCAGCGTGCGGTACTATAGAACTACAAAGCAACAAAATGAGCATAATTTAAGTAATTGTTATTACTTGATAAATACTGTTTCGTTTGACGGTATATCTTAGCCATGTAAGGATTTGGTTAAGGAATTAGTAACTATTTGCAGAACGCAAACACAAGGTGAGAAGTTGACGAAGCGGACACTAGCGAAGATCGAAAAAAGAGACTTCCAGGTTATAGCCGCTGCATTGTCCGTTTCTGCCCTGTCCCCCACAGTCATTTCCAAAGGACCCGCCAAGCACCCGGCGGGCCCATGGTGTTGACCGGCTAGCACATCATAAAAAATAAGGAACGAAATGAAACGCAGGTTTGCGTAACGCACGAACTTTGCCCGCTGAAAGGAGAACGATCAAGACACAAAACGAGACGACCCGAGGCAGACAGAACAAAGACTGACGAAGAAACCCAAGAACTGACGAAGCAACAAAACAAGGAGCACTAACAGATGGCAGAAGCATCAACCGCACTGAAAAAGGCCCAGGAGATTATCGGGGACGTTCAGGGCGCAACCCGCAAGAAGACCGCGGCCACCACCTCGACCGCTGCGGTCCAGAAGACCCAAGTCGACGAAAAATACTCTGATATTGACACCAATACCTTCTACAAGATCGTGTTCAACGAGAAGCTGGACGCACTACAGAAGAAGGAAGAAATCGCAAAAGGCCTGTCGTTCGATCCCGACGACAAGACCAAGAGCGCCGAACGACTTAAAGAGTTCGTGACTTTCAAGGAATACCTGCAGAACGAGCGCAAGCGTCTCGCGCAGGAAATCATCAAGCTGACAGACACCGGCGCCTTCTCCGAACTGCAGGGCGTTATCGAAGAACTGAACGGAGGCATCCTCGAGTTCGACAAGCAGATGACCCCGCTGACCGAGATCATTGATGCGGTCTATAAACTGCGCCTGCAGGGCGGCGAAACCGTCCTCGGCGTCTTCCGCGAAATCAAGGAAGACCAGGCGGCCGAAGAAGAGCGCAAGAAGAAGCTCGCAGAAACCGAGCAGAAACTTGTGTCTATGCAGGGCCGCTCCGAAAGCGTCAACTCCGACCTCGCAGTCCTGAAGAACAGCCGCTCGCACCGCAAATGGCTGGGCTTCGGTGGCCTGAAGGACGAAGCAATCCGCGAGATATCCTCGAAAGAAGGCGAACTTGCAAGCATCGCTTCCGACACGGAATCAACTGCAAAGACGCTCGAAGACCTGAAAGATCCGAACAAGGCACGTGAAAGCCAGTACGCCGAGTTCGCGGCCGAGAAATCCAAGCTGCGCGAGCTGCTTGACCTGACCTCGGAGCAGCACAAGACCCGCCAGAAAGGCCTTGTCGCCGCAGCGCAGGACTTCGTCAACAAGTCTGACAACCGCGTCGGCAACGTCGTCGTCCACCTGGACCAGATGACGGGGCAGATCGAAGGCCTCTCCAACGTCAACAACGGCATGCAGAGCATCTACGCGATCGTTTCCGAAGCGTCGAAAGACGCGTCGGTCGAGAACCAGAAGATCCGCGATGGTTTCATGCCCCCGAAAGACGGTGCAGAAAGCCCGATCGAGCAGATGCAGCGTGAAAACAAGAAGCAGGCGAGCGAAGAATACATTACCGCGCTCGATGGCTCGACTGTGGACACGATGAAGACGTACCAGGACCTGACCTCGCAGGCCATCCGCATCAAGCAGATGAAGGATGCCAACCGCGACCAGGTTGCGAAGACCCGCGAACTGCACTCTTCGGGTATCGCAGGCGTCGCTGACAGGCTCTCCACGGTTCTGCAGGCGGTCTCCGCTGCGGCGCTGAACGAGAGCACTGAAGCGGCGAAGATGTCGATCAGCACGATGAACGACAAGACCAACGCAGTCGCCATGAAAGAATCGATCCGCACGGCGATGGGCGTCAAAGACTCGGCAGTAGGACTTGCTAAAGCTGTCGATGACCTGGCTGCCTACGGCGAAGTTCTGAAGACGAGCTCCCAGATCACCCGCGAGGGCGTCCAGGAGATCAAGCAGAACCTCTCCACGCTCGAAGACAGCATCAAGAAGACCAAGAAGGACCTTCAGGATGCTTATGCGGTCAACGCAGAGGTTGCCGGCGGTGGGTCTGCCCCCACCAACGACGACAAACCGGCGGAGAAAAAATCCGCACCGGCTCCCGCGAGAAAAACGGGTGCAGGCGCAGACTTCGCCCAATTCAACAAGTAACTTCGTCAGCCCGGCTGGGGACATTAAAGTTCCCAGCCGGCACCGACGGGGAAGCTTAATACACAAGGATCAACGACCGGAAGGATCCGGTTCACAAAGGGATAAAGCAGAATGGCTGACGAAGTTAAGACGAAGACGAACACCGACCTGGGCCCCTCGAGCGACTACCTTATCAGAGGGACCGACTACCTCGCGAAATACCCCGAATTCGAGCTGGTGGGACGCGACAACGAATTGAAAGAAGTCTCCAACGCGCTGATGCGTAAAGAAGCCAACAACCTCATCCTGACCGGCATGCCCGGCGTAGGGGTCTCGGCGGTCGTCATGGGCCTTCAGGCAAGCAAGGAAAAGCCCGATACACCTTTCGACATCATCGGCAAGCGTTTCTACTGGCTGGATACCGACGCTCTCTTCGCGCTCGGCGACAGTAACAAGATCAGCGAAGCCTTCGCTAAAACTCTCGCCACCCTCAAACGCGACCCGGACACCGTTCTAGTTATCGAGGACAGCCGCGGCTTCATCGACGGTGCCCGCAACAACGGCGCCACCAACATCATCAACTCGCTGATGCGCGAGCTGCGCAGCCCCGACCTGCAGGCAATCTTCGAGACCCGCGACACCGACCTCGCGGAAGTCCTGAAGGCGCATGCCGACCTGCGCGACCAGTTCACGCTGAAGGAAATCAAGGAACCCGAACGCGCAATCCTGACCGATATCGCCCGCAGCGGCGCGAACGGCCTCGAAGCTTACCACGGCGTTAAAATCACCGACGAAGCCCTGAAAGCCGCCATCGACCTGACCAACAAATACGTGATCCGCGAACTGGAAGCGGCGCAGCCCAAGCGTACCTTCATGCTGCTCGAAGGTGCTTTGACCGCGCTCCGCCACAAGGCGCATTCACGCCCGCTGCAAGTCGACGTCCTGACCGACGACATCGCCGCGATCGAAGCGGTGCTGTCCGGCAAGGCTCCGGCTCCCGAACTGGCAGGCAAGTCGAAATCGGAACTGGAGGCCATGCGCGTCGAGACGGCGACCGAGATATCCGAACTCAACACGAAATGGGAAGCAAACCAGACCAAGTTGCGCAAGCTCTATAAAGACCAGCGCAAAGGCGAAGAAGAAATCCGCATCATCGACCGCAAGCTCGAAGAAGAGCGGATGAAGCAGATCGAAGCCGG
>JAYUPV010000434.1:0-3656 GCA_043759865.1 Alphaproteobacteria bacterium
CTCGTCTGCCACCATCGGGGGCTGGGTGCGGATGGTCGAAACCACCGTCACGCGCGCGCCTTTGCGCTGCACCGATTCAAGCAGGCGGCGGAAATCGCCGTCGCCCGAAAACAGCACGATGTGATCGACATGCTCGGCCAGCTCCATCATGTCGATGGCAAGCTCGATATCCATGTTGCCTTTGATCTTGCGGCGGCCGGTCGCGTCGGTGAATTCCTTGGCGGGCTTGGTGACCATCGTATAGCCGTTGTAATCGAGCCAGTCGATGAGCGGGCGGATGGGGGAATATTCCTGGTCTTCCATAAGCGCCGTATAGTAGAACGCGCGTACAAGACGGCTCTGGCCAGAAATGAAGCTCAGCAGGCGCTTGTAGTCGATGTCGAAAGCAAGGCTCTTGGCAGCGGCATAAAGGTTCGCGCCGTCAATGAAAACAGCCAGCTTTTCCTCTTTATAAGAGAAATTGAAATTCTGGGGATTGTTATTGCTTTTCAAGATGTTTGCTCCGATTTTCGTAACGTCCGGTGTTGTACAACCGGATGCTTGTTATTGTCAATGATGTTTCTTTTTAACCCCGCCTCGCCGCTGGAATAGACGCCTTGAACAAAGGTGCGACGGGAAGTTTGATGCCCTCTTTTTAACTTAAAGTGGTTGACATTGTCAAGATGTTTTATTAAAAATCATGTAGCGCGGAAAGCCGCAGAAATCAAGGCCTCCCGGGTTATTTATGTTGCAATAACAGCAGCAAGGTTTTATAATAAATCCCTGTTTTGAATGATTTGTTTAAAGGTGTACCCTCATGGCCCGCGTAACAGTCGAAGACTGCGTCCTGAAAGTTCCGAACCGGTTTGAACTGGTTCTCCTGTCCTCGCAACGCGCGCGTGAAATCAACGCCGGCGCCGCCCTCATGGTCGACCGCGACAACGACAAAAACCCGGTCATTTCGCTCCGCGAAATTGCCGACACCAATATTTCCCTCGAAACTCTCGGCGAATCCCTGATCAAGAATCACCAGAAGGTCATCGAAGTCGAAGACGAAGGCGAAGATGTCATCGACGTGATGGAAGGCGAATCCGAATGGGCGCAGGTTGCCAATCAGGCCGCTGAAACCGAACTCGAAGGCGCCGGTATGCAGGAAGAAGCAGCCGACAAGGAAGAGCCCGCCGACGCCGTTGAAGAAACGGAAGAAGCCCCCGCCGCCGCCGGTTATGGAACGGCCACGGAAGAAGAGCCCGCCTGATTATCGGGGCGTCGCCTATCTCAAAGCCGCTGTCAAATTCAAAAAAGCCGCCTATAATTAACAGATTAGGTGGCTTTTTTGCTGCCTTGATAAGGCGGGAGCTAAACCCGCGACACAACAGGGTGCTGTTTTGATCCGGCAATATGAACTAGTCGAGCGCATCAAGTCCTACGACCCCGGCATGAACGAGGATCTCGTGAACCGGGCCTATGTCTATGCCATGAAAATGCACGGCACCCAGACACGCGCCTCCGGCGATCCCTATTTCTCACACCCGCTCGAAGTGGCGGGTATTTTGACCGAGATGAAGCTTGATACAGCTTCGGTCTGCACCGCCCTGTTGCACGATACCGTCGAAGACACCGAAGCAACCATCGAAGACATCCGCAAGCTGTTCGGCGATGAAGTGGCAAGACTGGTTGACGGTGTCACGAAGCTTTCAAAAATCGAATTCCAGAGCGCGCAGGAAAAACAGGCGGAAAACTTCCGCAAGCTCGTTCTCGCCATGTCCGAAGACATCCGTGTGCTGCTGGTAAAGCTCAGCGACCGCCTGCACAACATGCGCACGCTCCACCACATTCCGAAGCCGGAAAAGCGCAAGCGCATCGCGATGGAAACGATTGAAATTTACGCGCCGCTGTCGGAACGCATCGGCATTCACCAGATTAAAGAAGAGCTGGAAGATTTATCTTTCGCCGAGATCAACCCCGAAGCGCGCGACAGCATCAAAACCCGACTCAATTTCCTGCGCGCCGAAGGCGGCGAGGCCGTCGTCGCCCGCATCATCGACGAACTGGTAAAACGCCTGAAAGAAGCCGGGCTGGTGGCCGATGTGTATGGCCGCGAAAAAACGCCCTATTCGATCTGGAAGAAGATGCAGCGGAAAAATATTTCCTTCGAGCAGCTGTCCGACATCATGGCGTTCCGCATCTCGATACCCAATGTGTCCGACGCCTATCACGCGCTCGGCATTATTCATGGGCTTTACCCGACCGTGCCGGGACGTTTCAAAGATTACATTTCCCTGCCGAAACCCAACGGTTACCGCTCGCTTCACACCACCGTCATCGGCCCGGAAAATCACCGCATCGAGGTGCAGATACGCACGCCCGAAATGCACGAAGAAGCCGAGCTTGGCGTCGCCGCCCACTGGTCGTACAAGGAAAACGGCGGCAAGACCGATGGCCGCCAGTTCCGCTGGCTTAGAGAGCTGATGGACATTGTCGAACACGCGCAAAAGCCCGAAGAATTTCTGGAGAACACGAAGCTTGAACTGTATCAGGACCAAGTCTTCTGCTTCACGCCGAATGGCGACCTTATCGCATTGCCGCGCGGCGCGACGCCGGTGGACTTTGCTTACGCCGTCCACTCCGACCTCGGCGACAAAACCGTGGGCGCAAAGGTCAACGGGCGCATCGTGCCGCTGAACACCGCGCTTGGCAACGGCGACCAGATAGAAATCACCACCTCCAAATCGCAAACCCCCAGCCCCAACTGGGAACGCTTCGTGGTCACCGGCAAGGCCAAATCGCGTATCCGCCGCTTCATGCGCCTCAAGCAGCGCGACGAATATATGGAGCTTGGCAAAAAACTGCTCGAGAAAAAACTCCGGCAGGAGGGGTATGAGTACAACGAAAAGAATTTCAACGGCGAAATCATCCGTTCCTTCAAGGTCGACAATCTCGAAGACCTGCTGACCGGCATCGGTTCCGGCAACGTCACTTCGGTCGACGTGTTTCAGGCTCTTCACCCCGAACACAAGCCTGCGCCGGCCGCGCCGCAGCTGAAAGATTTCGTCGTCACGCCGGAAAAGAAACCTAAGGGCAAAGCCGCGCCCATGCCCATCAAGGGCCTCATCCCGGGCATGGCGCTGCATTTTGCGCGCTGCTGCCACCCGCTGCCGGGCGACCGCATTGTCGGTATCGTCACCACCGGCAAGGGCGTGACCATCCACACGATTGATTGCGACACGCTGGAAAGTTTTGCCGACACGCCCGAACGCTGGCTCGATGTTTCTTGGGAAGAAGGCGAAGACACGCCTGAATCGCATGTCGGCCGCCTGATCATTACCATCGCGAACGAACCGGGCGCGCTCGGCACGCTGTCCACCGTCATCGGCAAAAACGGCGGCAACATCACCAATTTGAAAATTATGAACCGCTCGCTCGATTTCTGGGACATGATGATCGACGTTTATGTGCGCGACAGCCGCCACCTCTCCGACATCATCGCCGCGCTTCGCTCCACACCCGAAATCACCACCGTTAACAGGGCGCGCTCGAGATGATTTTGGGTATCGGTACAGACATGGCCTCCATCGAGCGCATCGAAACCGCCATCGAAAAAAATGGCAAGCGCTTCATCGACCGCTGCTTTGCGAAAGAAGAAAAAGAACGGGTCGAAAAACTGGGCAAAGCGG
>JAYUPV010000435.1:0-3253 GCA_043759865.1 Alphaproteobacteria bacterium
GTGCAAGCGCGACGATTTCAAGAAAGCCCTACCCGCGCTGCTGGTGGGCGAAGACCCCGACTTTACTGGCTACATGAAAAAAACCGCCGGTATCACCGCTTAACGGACAGAGGAGAAAGAAAATGCCCGTATTGTACACTGCAAATGCCACTGTCACCGGCGGCCGCGACGGCCGGGGGGAATCCGACGACAAAAAACTTTCCGTTTCCCTCTCGCGCCCGGGTGCGGCAGGTGCGGGCACGAACCCCGAGCAGTTGTTCGCCGTCGGCTATGCCGCCTGTTTCGGCGGTGCCATCGGCTTTGTCGCGGGACAGAAAAAGCTCGAAACCGGCTCAATTTCCATCCATTCCGAAGTGACGCTGAACCAGAACGAAAACGGATTTTTTATCGGCGTCACGCTGAACGTGCTGCTGCCGTCACTGGAGCGCAAGGAAGCGGATGATCTGGTGCGGGAGGCGCATAAGGTCTGCCCCTATTCGAAAGCGACGCGCAACAATATCGCCGTCACACTAAAAGCAAACGGGCAAGTTCTGTCCTAAGCCTTTAGTTTTTTGATGACGGCTTCGGCCAGTATGTCGAAATAGGAAAGTATTTCAACGCCCTGCACCTGCCCCGCCGCGCTGTGTTTCGCTTTGGGCGCGTCGGCGCGGGCGAACAGGATATGTTTTATTCCCGCGCCACGCCACGTTTCGGTGATTTCCTTCATCACCGCTTCAACGGGAGCGGGACTTTTCAGGATTTTAGCTTCTTCTTCCGCCGCCAGAAGTTTTGCAGCTTGAGTATCATCGGGCGTTACCGCCTTTGCACCGAAGATTTCCTCGATGCGTTTTTTTGCGGGGCGCATATGGATGATGCCGACTTTATCGACAGCCTTATATTGCGCCACCAGCGCATCGGCAAGACGCACGATGCCCGCACCTAGCGCTTTTTCGACGCCATCATGGAAGCCGATCATGGACATGCAGGGCATAACGCGGATTTCAGCCATCTCCGCGCCGATAGCTTTGGCATCTGCTGCAACGGCGACAAACAATTCCTGTTTTTTCGCGTCGTCCTGCAACGCTTCACCACGCAGGGGGCGTCCGGGCGCAGAAACGGCGGCAGCGTTCGGATAGGGTTCTGCGAAGACCAGCTCGTAAGCCGCGCCGCCACTGCGTTCCTTTAACTGGCGCGCGAATTCTTCGTAGCTTGCAGCGTTCAGTGCACCGAAGGCGGCTATTTTAGCAGTCATGGTTCTCTTCCCCTTGCAATCCGGTTAACATATCCTCCCTCGCCCTATTCCTGCCGACCCTAGCATATCTTTTCAGGTGCGATAAGATAAGGGCGCGACAAACCTTTCAGGGGAATCCCCATGCTGAAACACGCCTTTATCATTTTCGCCCTTTTCTCGCTCTCCTTCCCCCGCTTCGCACTTGCGGCGGACGCGGCTCCGACCGTTATCGGCACCGTGGTCGAGATCGAGGGCAAAGGCACAATCACCATTCAGGGGAAAATGTATCAGGCGGTTCGCAAATCATCTGTCCATATGCATGACGTTATCGCGACCGGCGCGAAATCGAAAATGCTTGTCCTGTTCGCCGACCAGACGCAGATTACCCTGTCGGAAAACGCGAAGCTGGTGGTGGATGAATACGTGTTCAACCCCAAGGACAACACCGACAACGCCGCCGAGTATTCAATTACCGAAGGCGCTTTCAAATATGTCAGCGGGTTTATCGCCAAAAAGCCCGACCCCGTTGTAAGCATCAAGACCGCCTACGGCAGTATCGGTATTCGCGGCACGACGATCCAATGCGGACGCGTCAAGGATACCTATGGAGTCATGGTCGATGAAGGCCGCGTGCGCGTACGCAACGATGGCGGCGAAGTGTATGTCAACAAAGGCAAGGCGACACTCATCAAGAGCCGCAGGGAAAAACCCTCGCCCGAAGGCCCGCCGCCGGAAGAATTCCTGAAAGGCCTCGCCTTCGTCCTCGCCTTCGCCGACCCGACGGGCGTGATGGGGTTGCTCGGCAACGCGCAGCAGGACATGAACCCCGAAAACTTCATGAAGCAGTTTATGCAGGGCGGCAATCCGTTTAAAAAAGGCGGCAGCCCGCTCGATAACCTGAAGAACAAGAAAAAAGCCGGTAACCCGCTCGACTTCATCCCGAAAAAAGGCGGCTTTCCCTTCTAGGGAATCATCAGTACCAGCCGTAATTGCCGCCGCGATGGCGCGGCTGGGGCTTGGGTGCCAGTCTGGCTTTTACTTCGGGGCTCGGCTCGAAATCGGGGTATTTCGCCACGATGCGTTTCAGGTGGTCTTCGGTCGTGTTGCCGCCTGACAGGGTGATGCGCTTGTTTCTCACATCTTCCTTGTAGCCTTGGGTGCTGACGATTTCGCTGCCGTCGGTGGCGATTTGCGAAAGCGCAGTATCGAATGCTTCGAGAAGCCCGCCCACGAAAATCGACTTGGCATCGAAAACCTTGTTACCTGTAAACCTGTTGGAATCCCTGAGCAGCTTTTCGTCGAGGTTGTCGGTCACGAAAATCACGTTGTATTCGGTATTCGCCCCCGCCATGACTTTCCAGCTTTCGAGAGTACGTTCGCGCTTCAGCGTGGTTTCGGCGGAAGAGACGTCGCGTGATGAATTCGGCGCGGGGAAGGCTATATTTTCGACAGACGTGCCGTAGCCGTCGCTGGTGGTAAACCGCTGCTCCTGCACTTTCACGCCGGAAGCCTCGAAAGCGGCCGCGAGGAACTTGCGGTTCTTTTTTTCGCTGCCCTGCGAGCGCAGGAAAATATCGACGTCTTTCACCGCGCGGTTGTTGAACAGGTCGCGCAGCGCGCCACCCGCAATCACCGCCTCTGTCGCGCCCGCCTGCTGGATGCCTGCCAGAACCAGCAGCCATTCACGGGGGATTTTTTCAAAGCGATGGTCGGCGAAGCTGTTGTCGACGAAAGACTTCACCACAAGGTCTTCTTCCGTGTCCTTCACATTCGCTTCGGGCACGATGTCTTCCCACGGCTGGCCGTTGCTGCGCAAGCCGCCCTGCCGCATCAGCCGCACATAGGCCGGATATTTTTCACCGGTGACAGCACGAAAATGCGCCAGTTCGTCTTCCGACGGGTGCGCGCCCCATGTTGCGAGCAGGCGGATCATGGCGCGGTCTTCTTTCAGCACGGCGAGGCGCAGGTGTTTCCAGCCGGGACGGTCCTGCTGGCTCTCCCAGAAAACCTTGTCGAAATAGTCGCGCGCCTGCTGCACATTGC
>JAYUPV010000436.1:0-5512 GCA_043759865.1 Alphaproteobacteria bacterium
TAGAATATCAATAATAATCAATAACTTAATAACCTCCTCCCCCAATATCCCCCATTAGGCAATATTTATCTTTTACTGTTAAAGTAGGGTTAGTGTAAAAGTAACCCTGATTTTCTTTTAGGGAGACCCCATTGGTCAAGCAAGCCGTCCGCCGCGTCGGGTTACAATTCGACGATAACGCCCTCGTTCCCCTGCTCTTTGGAGAGCATGACATGTTCCTCGCGCAGATCGAGGAAGAGCTCGATGTCGAGATCAACTCGCGCGGCAACGAGGTCGTGGTCATCGGGTCAAAGCCGAAACTGGTCGCGGCGCAGACGGTGTTCGATGTGCTGTGGGAAAGGCTGCTGAAGGGCCTGCCCGTCACGACCGAAGACGTCACCGCCGCCATCAACGTGGTCAAGAGCCCGATGAACCAGGGCTCGCGCGAAATCGCGATGGCCGCGCTGAAGGAACCCGCCCTTAAAATCAAATCCAAGAACAAGCAGATCACCCCGCGCACGCCGAAACAGGCGGAGTATCTCGACGCGATTAAAAAATATCCGCTGGTGTTCGGCCTCGGCCCCGCCGGTACGGGCAAGACATTTCTCGCTGTCGCGCAGGCCGTGAGCCTGCTGCAATCGGGCGAAGTCGACCGCATGATTTTGACCCGCCCCGCAGTCGAAGCAGGCGAAAGCCTCGGCTTCCTGCCCGGCACGATGCAGGAAAAAATCGACCCGTATCTGCGACCCATTTACGACGCCTTGCACGAAATGCTGCCGCCGGAACAGCTGGCGAGCCGCCTTGCGAACGGCACAATTGAAATTGCGCCGCTTGCCTTCATGCGTGGCCGCACACTCGGCTCGGCTGTGGTTATTCTCGACGAAGCGCAGAACACGACGCCGACGCAAATGAAAATGGCGCTCACCCGTATCGGCGAAGGCAGCCGCATGATTGTCACGGGCGACTTGTCGCAGACCGACTTGCCCTCGGGCACGAAATCGGGCTTGCGCGACGCTGTCGAGGTGCTGAAGGGCGGCAAGGATATCGCCTTTGTTTCCTTTGGCGATGCCGACGTGGTGCGTTCGCGCCTTGTGCGTGAAATCGTCGCGGCGTACGAGAAGCGCGATTCATCGCATCCCAACAAATACGGCAAGGACACGCCCTCATGATCAGCCTCACCATCCATCTCGACCTTGCCTATAAAAAATGGGACAAGGCCTTCGACAAAATGGGCAAGAAAATAGAAATGGCGGTCGCGGCCGCGTTTCTTGATGCAAAAAAGCCCAAGGCCTTCGCCAAGCGCAATTTCGAAATCGCCGTCACGCTCGCCGACGACAAGATGCTGAAAGAACTGAACCACACCTATCGCGGCATGAACAAGCCGACCAATGTGCTGTCGTTTCCGCAAATGAAAATGAAAGGCGTCACCGCCAAGACGCTCGACCAGCTGTCGAACAAGGCGCCGATTCCGCTTGGCGATGTCGTGCTGGCGCAGCAGACGATTGCCAAGGAATGTAAAGAACAGGGCAAAACTCTGGAAAATCACACCATCCACCTCATCGTCCACGGCACTTTGCACCTACTCGGTTACGACCATATGGGCGCGAAAGACACCAAGGCGATGGAAAAGCTGGAATGTGACATTCTCGCGAGTTTGGGGTATCCTGACCCGTATCATGAAATCGAACCTCAAAAGAAGCGCGGGCGCTGACGTGGAAGACGCCCTCAAGAAACAGCCGGAACAACCGACCGAGTTGCAGCCGCCGGAGCAAAAGCCGGAAGGCGATAGCGGCGGGTTGCTCGGCTGGATGAAAAACTGGCTGCCCGGCAAAGACACCCACGACGACGACAGCCTGCGCGAAGCCATCGAAGAACTCATCGAGGAAAAAACCGACGAACCGCAATCATCGGTCGCCGCACATGAACGCCGCCTGATATCCAACATTTTGCAGCTGCGCGACCTGCCCGTCATCGACATGATGGTGCCGCGCGCCGACATCGTGGCCATCAATATCGAAGCGCCGCGCACCGAGCTGTTTGCACTTCTGGCGCAAAAGCCGCACAGCCGCATTCCCGTTTACAAGGGCGACCTCGACAACATCGTGGGCGCTATCACCATCAAGGACATCGTGGCCAATATCGCCAACGACACGCCGTTCGAGAT
Source organism: Alphaproteobacteria bacterium (assembly GCA_043759865.1). Lineage (GTDB taxonomy): Bacteria > Pseudomonadota > Alphaproteobacteria > Micavibrionales > UBA2020 > JAPWJZ01. Next base: position 2,144 of record JAYUPV010000436.1, read on the forward strand.
TAAAGAAGTGATGCGCGATGTGCTGGTGGTGTCGCCCGCCATGCGCGTGCTCGACCTCATGATGCAGATGCGCCAGTCGAAAGTGCATATCGCCTTCATCGTCGACGAATTCGGCGGCATCGACGGCCTTATCACCATCAACGATCTGGTCGAAGCCATCGTCGGCGAGATTGACGACGAATTTGAATTCGAGCTGACCCCGCAGCTTATCGAACGCCCCGACGGTTCGGCGATTGCCGACGGCCGCTATCCCATCGTCGAGTTTGAAAAACAATACGGCGAAACCTTTGCCGAGAACGAAGAACACGAAGAAGTCGACACCATGGCGGGCCTCGTCACGTTTATCGCCGGCCACGTGCCGACGCGCGGCGAAGTTATCCGCCACGAGGCAAGCGGCGTTGAATTTGAAATCATCGACGCCGACCCGCGCCGCGTGACCCGCGTCCGCATCCGCAACCTGCCGAAGAAAGACAGCACGCCCGCGGCCACATGAACTTCCTGAAATTCAAATCGCACCTCCAGGACTTGCGGGGGTTCAAGAAATACGCGGCGGCTTTCGGCCTTGGCGCGGCGCTGACGCTGACCACGCCACCCATCGGTGCCTTCCCGCTTTTGTTCCTGATCGTGCCGGGCTTTGCGACGCTCGCGCGTTCTTCGCCCACGCGCTTCAAAACTTTTGCGACCGGCTGGGCTTTTGGCAGCGGCTATTTCATTTTCGGGCTTTACTGGGTCAGTTTCGCGATGCTGGTGGATATTAGCGAATGGGCTTGGGCGCTGCCGTTTTCGCTGATCCTCGGCCCTATTGTGCTGGCGCTGTTTTACGGCGTCATCCCCCTGCTCGCCCGACCTTTCTCGAAAAGCGGCGCTTCGTATGCGCTGGCCTTCGCCGCCGCGTGGTCGCTGGTCGAATACGCGCGCGGGCATGTGCTGACGGGCTTTCCGTGGATACTGCCCGGCTATGCGTGGGACTGGGTATTGCCCCTCATGCAGGTCGCCGCCTTCACCGGCATTTACGGCCTGACGCTGTTGACCCTGTGCTGGGCGATGCTGCCGCTGCTGAACCGCTATGGACGTTTGCAGCACCTTGTTATTTTGTCGCTAGTTTGCGCGGTTGCGGCTGGTGCGCTGCGGCTGTCGCTGCACCCGACGGAACAGTCGGGCGATAATAATGTACGCATCGTGCAGGCAAATATCCCGCTTGCAAACAAGATGAACAAGGACGACGACTGGCGCAATTTCGAAAAGCATCTCGATCTCAGCGCCGCGAAAACGCCGAATAGCGGCGATATCACTTTTGTCGTCTGGCCTGAAACGGCATTGCAGTCCGACCTCGCCCAGTTCCCCGAAACCGCGCGGCTTATCGCCACAAAACTGCCGCCGAAGGCTGTGGGGCTGCTCGGCGCGATGCGCGTGATTGAAAACAACCCGCGCAGTTACGCGTTCTACAACAGCGTCACGGTGCTCGACAAAAAAGCCAATGTGCTCGGCAACTACGACAAGCACCATCTGGTGCCCTTCGGCGAATACATTCCGTTCCGCGATAAACTGAAACTCACGCCGGTTTCGTTTGCGATGGACATGATCGGCGATTTCGGGCGCGGCCCCGGCCCCCGCACCATGAGCGCGGGCGACAGGCCGGTTTTCGGCGCCATGATTTGCTATGAAGCCATCTTCCCGGGCGAAGTCGCCGACCGCAAAGACCGCCCCGCATGGCTGGTCAACGTGACCAATGACGGCTGGTACGGCAGGACCGCAGGACCGCACCAGCATTTCGCCATGACCCGCATGCGCGCGGTGGAGGAAGGCCTGCCCCTTGCCCGCGCCGCCCATACCGGCATCTCGGCCATGATCGACCCGCTCGGGCGCGTGCTGGCGCAGCAGCCGCTCGGCACGGCGGGCTATGTCGATTCCATCCTGCCCGTTCCCCTGCCGCCGACAGTCTATGCCCGCTTCGGCGACACGATATTCTTTTTGCTGCTGGCGCTGATAACCGGCATTGCCGTGGCCATCAAACCCGAAAAACCCTGAAAACCGGCTGCAACACTTGATTGCATACCATTGTATGTTGACAAGAAAGGGTTGTGGATAATAATATCCGCCCGTAGGTAAACGGTAAGGATTCTCTGCACATGCCCCGCTCCAAGACCACCGAAGAAGGCCCGCACCCGGTCGATATATATGTCGGCAACAAGGTGAAGAACCGCCGCCTGACGCTCGACCTCAGCCAGGACGAACTGGCGAAGGCTTGCGGGATCACCTTCCAGCAGGTGCAGAAATACGAGCGCGGCACCAACCGCATCAGCCTCAGCCGCCTTGCCGAGATAAGCTTTGCCCTGAAAACGCAGCTCGAGTATTTTACGGACGGCTGCATGAGCCACCTGCCGGGTGCTACCAAGCCCGCCCTCAGGGGTTTTTCCGACACGAAACAGGCGGCGTTTGAAAGCGACGGCGTGAACCGCGACGAGATGGAACTGTTGCGTGCATACAAGAACATAAGCACCCCCAAGCTGAAGAAACAGCTGGTGGAAATGGCAAAGGCCATGGCGCAAACAGGCAATGACGACTGATTTTTGCAGTTGCCGTAAGGCGGCGGCTCGCGTATAAAACAACGAATTCTGCGTTAATAAGAGGGTAAAATCATGGCTGACCAGAAATACATTTTCACGAGCGAGTCCGTTGGCGAAGGCCACCCCGACAAACTGTGCGACCGCGTGTCGGACGCCATTGTCGACGCTTACCTGAACGCCGACCCCTATTCCCGCGTCGCGGCGGAATGCCTTGCGACCACCGGCTTCCTCTGCATCGCGGGCGAAACCCGCGGCCCCGCTTCCATCGACCGCGATCTTATCGAGACGATCGCCCGCCACGCCGTGCGCGACATCGGCTACAAGCAGGAAGAATTCCACTGGGAAAAAATCAAGGTCGATGTGCGCCTCCACGCGCAATCCGCCGACATCGCGCAGGGCGTTGACGCGTCCGGCAACAAGGACGAAGGCGCCGGCGACCAGGGAATCATGTTCGGTTACGCCTGCCGCGAAACCGAAACCCTCATGCCCGCCGCCATCCATTACTCGCACGCGATTTTGAAATCACTCGCCGAAGCGCGCCACTCCGGCGCTCTCTTCAAGCTCGGCCCCGATGCAAAATCGCAAGTCTCGCTTGAATACGTGAACGGCAAGCCCGTGCGCGCAACCTCGGTCGTCGTCTCGACCCAGCACGATGCTTCGGCAAGCCAAGAAGAAGTGCGCGAAATGGTGCGCCCCCACGTTGAAAACATCTTGCCCGCTGGCTGGATGTGCGATGAAACCCAGTTCTACGTCAACCCGACCGGTCGTTTTGTCATCGGCGGCCCCGATGGTGACTCAGGCC
>JAYUPV010000437.1:0-11300 GCA_043759865.1 Alphaproteobacteria bacterium
ATGCCGATGATCCTCGACTCGCTCTCGCCTGAAAAGCCCCCTTTCACCACAGATAAGGTCTAAGCACATGCGCGGTTTCGCACCCGGTTTCAACAGCAACGCCCGCCCCCCCGGCACCGGCGTCAACTCGCCGCTCGACGCGCAAGGCCGCACCGCCCTGCACCTCGCCGTCCAGAAAAACGACCGTGGCGCGATGGAAAAACTTTTGCGCGTCAACACAAACGTGAACCAGCAAGACAAGGAAGGCCAGACGCCGCTGTTTGAAGCGGTCGCGGTGCGCAATATAGCGATGGCGAAACTGCTGGTCGAAAAAGGCGCGTCGTTTGAACTGCGCGACGACAAAAAACGGAACGTGCTCGACTGGGCGATTGAAAAAGAATGTGCGGTAGAATTTATCGCCGAATTAAAAGCCCTCGGCGCGGACCCCGCAACGCCCGCGATTGAAAACCGCCGCACCGCGATGCACCTTGCGGCTGAAAAAAACCGCGCCGACCTGATTGAGTATCTGCAATCGACCGGCCTTTCAATGAACCAGCAGGATTCAAACGGCCAGACGCCGCTGCATATTGCCGTGCAGGCGAAAAGCATGGCGGCGCTTGAAAAGCTGGTCGAGTTGAAAGCAGACGCGACCATCCGCAACAACCAGATTGAATCGCCGCTGCACCTTGCGGCGACAAGCGGCAACGTGGCGGCGGCATCCGCGCTGCTCTCCCTGCCCGAAGTTATCCGTGGCATCAACGACCACCGCACCTATGGCAGCGGCCATACCCCGCTGATGGCGGCCGTCGCCGCGAACCAGCCCGCGATTATCGAGAAAATCGCGGCGGTCGGCGGCAACGTGAACCAGACCGACAGCTCGAACCGCAACAGCCTTTATATCGCCGTCGAAAACGGCAATGTGGAAGCGGCAAAGCTGCTCATCCGTCTCGGAGCGGATGTGGAGAAAAGCGCGGAGAGCGGCTATAACCGCACGCCCATGGTTCACGGCATCAATGACAAGAACTATGCCGAAATGCTGGTGCTGCTGTTTGATTCCGGTTTCAACATCGACGCTAAAGACGCATCGGGAGTAACAGCGCTCAACAAGGCGGCCGACCAGCAGAGCAAAGCGAAAATGAAGGCGCTGCTCGACCTTGGCGCCGACCCCAACATGACCAACAGCTATGGCCGCCGACCGCTCGACACCATCATGGACAATTACACCTATACCTACACCGACCACAAAGAGCTGATCGGCATGCTGGTGGCAAAAGGCGCGGATGTGGGCATGAGCCCGAACCCCGCGATGCAATATGCGCCGCTGCATCTCGCCGCCCGCAACGGCAAGCTTGACGACATGAAAATGATTTTGTCGCGCAACGCCGAGATCGAACAACCGGCGCGCACGCCCGATGGCATGACGCCCTTCCTGCTCGCCTGCGAAAGCGGCAAGCACGAGGCTGCTGCATATCTGCAGGCGCAGGGCGCGGATGTTTTCAAAAAAGACTCTTTCAGGCGGGGTGCCATCGCCTTTGCCGCGCGCGGCGGGTCGGAAAAAGCGCTCGAGGCGCTGCTGGCCGTGCCGGGCATGGCGGCGCATATCGACGATCAGGACCTGCGCGGCCGCACGGCAACGCACGACGCCTTCCGAAAATACCACAACGACACCGGCGTGTTCCTGATTGAAAAAGGCGCAAGGCTGGATGTATACGACAACGAAGGCCTGACCCCGTTGCATCAGGCGATTGCGACAAGCTATATGTCGGATTTCCTCGACGGCGTGAAAAAGGCCCTCGGCGAAAAAGCCGACTGGAATTTGCGCACCAAAGACGCCGGCAATAACGGCGATACGCTTTTGCACACGGCGGCGAAGCACAATCAGGCGCCGGTTGTGGAAAAACTGCTCGATTTCGGCGCAGACCCTGCGTTGAAGGGCAAGAACGGCATGATTCCGCTGCATGTGGCGCTTGCGACCGACAGCCACGCGATTGTAACGCGGTTGCTGCTGGCGATGGCCGAAAAGAAAATCGCTCCCGACTTCCACCGCGATGACAGCGGCTGGGGCGCACTGCATTACGCGGCGGTCAAGAACAGCAGCACGGGTTTCGTGGCGCTGGTGATCGCGGCGGGCGCGGATGTAAACGCAAAATCACTCTCGGGCGATACCGCGCTGCATGTTGCGGCGCGCGCGGGGCAAATGGGCGCGGCGCAGGCGTTGCTGTCGGCGGGCGCAGACCCGCTGGCGCAAAACGCCAAGGGCCAGAGCCCGCTCGACATCGCCATGGAAATGAAGCGGCTTGATCTCGCGCAGGCGCTGGTGCTGGCGGTGAAGGAAAAAGAAAAACCGGCGGCCTCTGCCAACACGGGCATGAACAAATGGAAACCCCTGCCCCCGCCGGCAAAGCCGTGAGAAAAGCAATCATCCTTGCCACGGCTCTTGTTCTTTTGTCAGCGCCCGCTTCGGCGCAAATGGGCTATTACAATTCCGACGGCGCGACCGCGCCAGCGGATGGCGGCGCTTACGCTCCTGAAACATCGGACGAGATTGATATGTCCCGGGAAAGTGCCGCGCAGGAAGACCCGCCCGAGCAGTCTTCGCCCGCCGACAGCATTCCGCAAACGACGCAAGTGACTTCGCTGCAAAAATGCCTCGACCGGCTCTCGCCGGAAGACGCGGCCGAAGTCAGGCTTAACCCCATCCGCCCCTATCAGGAATGCCTTGCGCGGCTGTCGAACGCCAGCGCGGAAAAGCGCAAAATAAATGTGTCGCGCAAAAAACCGGAGCAGGAGCCGATGGCCGAGAACGCGCGCAACTTCAGCCGCGTGACCGAAGACGACGGCGATCACAAAATGGACGACGCGGCGAAAGAAGCCGAGGCCGACAGCGGCCACTGGTCCGCGAAGCCCGCGCCAAGCGCCAATACTTTGCGCGCTCCGATTGAACCCGAAGGCGAGCCGGGCGGGTTGCCGGAAGAATCTTCCGACGAATTCACGAGCGACGACGAAGACGCCAAGCCCGCGCGGAAAAGCGGGTTGTCGCGTTTTATTCCTGAAATAAAGCCTGATAAATCAAAGGCTAGGTTCAATAACTAACTCCCGCGCTGCCTGGCCCGTTTATCATCCCCTTAACTTTCTGTGATAAAATACTATTATCAATCAAGGAGAAGCGGCAACCACGCGGTCGCTGACGATCTTGTTTATACGGAGATTTCACATGACAGCCATGCGCCTTGCTCTCGCCGCCGGAATTTTTGCTTTCACTTTCGCCGCCTCCGCGCAGGCGGAATATGTCGGACAGCCTCACACCACGCCCGCCGCGACCCAGCCAGCGCCTCAAACGACCCCGCCGGTTTTCAAAGATGCCGGAACAGCGCCGCCGCAACTTCCGGCCGGCACGCCCGGTAACACTGCCGCCCCCGCCACTACCGCCGCCGTCGTGCCCGCCGAAACTGTGCCCGTGCCGCCCGACCCCTGCGCAGGTTCGATGGGAAATATCGATGCCTATAACGCCTGCCAGGACATGATGCAGAAAATCGAGCGCATGAAAAAAGGCAGCGCCGCGCGCCGCGAAGCCTATTACCCGAAGCCCCCGCCCGAAACGCCGAAGGCGGCACCTGTTGCGGCTGAAGCGCCGAAGCCTGCGGAGGGCGAGAAGCCGAAAACCGACGCCGCAAAACCGGAAGCGGCAACGACAGCGCCCGCGACACCCGCAACGGCGGTTGCAACGCCCGCGCCGGTTGTCGAATCACCCCGTGTTATCGGCAACAAATAGCTGAAAACAGCGTTTTTTCGCCCCGTTTTGTTTTCAATTTGTGAAACATTTTGAAACAAAAACGTAAATAGTTTCGAAATCTTTTTTCGACTCATCCTGTTGCGCGCGCTTGAAATAACCGTGGGCGTTTCATGGCGTTACAAAAATTGTTGTTGAAACATGAGTACATCTCTGGTCTAATTTAATCAGGCTCAAGAAGTGCGAGCGGAGGAAACTCCAAAAAACTCCAAAAAACTTCAAAAGTTCAAATCACAACATCACAGAAAATGAAAAAGAAATTGCAAGGCAGACCGCTACGCGAGCAAATTGCCGCGCCCTGGAAGCACATCTGCTGGGCAAAAAGAAGATGGGCGTGACTCAAGTGACGGCGGCGCTCGCCCTTTTGCGAAAACGCATGCCCGACCTGATCCGGAAATACCTGCCGCCCTCGCGCCGCAGAAAAAAGCCGGGCGATGCGGCAGGGCATGAAGACGCCTTAAAGGACTTGAAATAATGGACAGGCAGCAGCGGCAGAAATTCAAGGATGATTTTTTGCTCTATGCCCGTGAAAACCTGAAAATACGCGCCAAAAGCGGCAAAATCGTGCCGCTGGCGCTGAACGCGGCGCAGAGGCATATCCACACCGCACTTGAAAAGCAGCGCACGGAAACAGGGCGCGTGCGGGCGGTTATTTTGAAGGGACGGCAGCAGGGCTGTTCGACCTATGTCGAGGCGCGGTTTTACTGGAAGGTGACGCACCATCGCGGCATGCGGGCTTTTATTCTGACGCATCTGGAGGAAGCATCGCGCGACATTTATCAAATCGCCAAACGCTTTCACGACCATTGCGCTCCCGACATGAAGGCGACCACGCGGATTTCAAACAGCCGCGAGCTTTTTTTCGGCAAGCTCGACTCAGGTTATCAAATTGGCGCTGCGAAATCGCAGGGTGTGGGGCGCGGCGCGACCATACAGTTTTTCCACGGCTCGGAGGTCGCTTTCTGGGCAAATGCGGAGGAACACATGCAGGGCGCGCTACAGGCTGTACCAGACGCCGATGGTACGGAAGTTATTTTAGAAAGCACGTCCTCGGGCGCGGAAGGATTTTTTTACAAACTCGCGACAGAGGCAGCCGAGGGAAAATCTGAATACCAATTGGTTTTCATTCCGTGGTTCTGGCAGGAAGAATACCGCAAGACACCGCCTAAAGATTTTGAAGCGTCTGAGGAAGAACGCGGCTATGCCGCAACCTACGGACTTGACGAAGCGCAAATGAACTGGCGGCGGCAGAAAATGCAGCAGCTGGGGGGCGTGTTCGCGTTCCGCCGCGAATATCCGGCAACAGCGGAGGAAGCCTTCCACGCCGACATGCCGCATGCGCTGTGGAACCGCGCGCAGATTGACAAAAACCGCACGACCGCCGCACCGCCGGTTATGAAGCGCGTGGTGGTCGCGGTTGACCCCGCCGTTTCCGCCAAAAAAGGCAGCGACGAAACGGGCATTATTGTGGCGGGGCTCGGTGTTGACGATACGGGCTATATTCTCGCCGACCTTTCGGGACGCTACACGCCGCTCGAATGGGCGAAGGCGGTGGTGAAGGCGTACCACGATTTCGAGGCCGACCGCGTGGTGGCCGAGGTGAACCAGGGCGGTGATCTGGTGGAATGCACGCTGCGCTCTATCGACCCGCGTATTTCATACAAAGCCGTGCGTGCCTCGCGCGGCAAGGTGACACGCGCCGAACCTGTGGCGGCACTCGATATGCTGGGGCGCATCCGCCATGCGGGGCGGTTTGAAAAACTTGAAGACCAGATGTGCGGTTTCGACCCCATGCTGTCGGAAGGCAGCCCCGACCGCGTGAATGCGCGTGTCTGGGCAATGACAGAACTGATGCTGAACGGCCCGCTGCCGCAAGGACCGAAGGTGTGGATGTGACGCCCCCCATTTTTGGGCGTCATCCCAGCGTATGCCGGGATCTCGCAGGCCGCAGGACTGCTGTTTATAAATTCGCGCGAAAGCGCGGAAGATCCCAACTTTCGCGGGGATGACAGTTTTTTCGAGGAGAAATACATGAAATTCAAAAACATCTTCCGCCGCGCGGAAGTGAAATCGAGTCGTGCGTCTGCGCTGCTGGTGCCTTTTGGCGTGCGGGAAGCAAAGTTTACGCCAAGGCAGTATGACCAGCTGGCGGCGGAGGCGTACCAGAAAAATGTCATCGCGTTCCGCTGCATCAGCCTTGTCAGCCGCAATGCCGCCGCTGTGCCGTGGGTTGTTTTTCAGGGCAAGGGACGCGACAAACATCGGCTTGACGAACATCCGTTAAATGCGCTTTTGCAAAGGCCGAACCCTGTGCAGGGCGGGGCGAGTTTGTTCGAGGCTCTGTTCGGGTTTTACCTGATTGCGGGCAACAGCTATGTCGAGGCGGCGGGGCCGCGCGATGCTGCGCCGCTGGAACTTTGGAATTTGCGCCCTGACCGCATGCGCGTGGTGCCGGGGATGCAAGGCGTACCGGCGGCTTACCGTTACCAGGTCAACGGCACGACGGTCGATTATGCCGCTGACCCGCTGACGGGCAGTTCCGGTGTGATGCACCTGAAATCTTTTCATCCGCTGGACGACTGGTACGGCATGAGCCCGCTTGAGGCTGCTGCCTTTTCCATCGACCAGCATAACGAGGCGGCAAAGTGGAATGCGGCGTTGCTGCAATCATCGGGGCGGCCTTCGGGTGCACTTGTTTACAAGCCCGCGCACCCCGAGGCGCTTGACACGCTGACCGCCGACCAGCGCGACAGGCTGAAAACGGAGATTGAACAATATTTCACCGGTTCGGCCAATGCAGGCCGCCCGATGGTGCTGGAGGGCGGCCTTGACTGGCGCGATATGAACCTCTCGCCCAAAGATATGGACTGGCTGGCAGGCGAGGATGTTTCGGCGCGGGAGATTGCGCTGGCGTTCAACGTACCGCCGCAATTGATCGGCATCGAAGGCTCGCTTACTTTTGCGAATTTCGAACAGGCGCGGCTGGCGCTTTACGACGATGCGGTGCTGCCGCTGCTGGACCAGACGCGCGATGCCCTGAACAACTGGCTTGCGCCGCGCTTTGGCGACGATATTTCGATTGGCTATGATGCAGATAAAATCGAGGCTCTCGCCCCACGCCGTGAAAAAATCTGGCAGCGTCTTGGTGCCTGCGATTTCATGACGGTGAATGAAAAGCGGCATGCGCTGGGGCTTTCCCCTATCGAGGGCGGAGATAAAATTGCGGGGGAGATGCCATGACCGCCTTTGAAATCGAGTTCGACTACCGTGCTTACCGCGTGATGCCCGATATGGCCCTGGTCGCCGAGATTAAAGACGAGCTTGGCGGACTGGCGGAGCTGAAAGAAAAGTTTTCCCGCAACGGCTGGACGGTGACAGAACTGGTGGCACTGGTGCAGATACTGCTGCAACGCGCAGGCAAGACCGTCGATTACATCGAGCTTGGCGATAAAATGCTGAAGGAAAGTTTTGCAGCCTATCTCGGCGCGGTGCGTAGCTTCTTGAAGCAAATTCCCGATTGAAAAATTGCCTCTCCCCGTTAAGGGAGAGGCAAAGGCAATAGAGGGTGTGTTCGAAAATTTTATCCGGAAGTTTTAACCGCCAACGCGGAACTGCGCCACGCGCTGTTCAATGCGGCCGCCGGTCGGCGAGGTGAACACGTTTTCGTATTCGAGCCATTTGATGGCGACTTCGGTCGTGGACTTGTCGTTGCGAAGCAGGTTGCCAAGGCGCTCGGCGCGGCCTTCCTGATAGGCGGTGGTGGCGGTCACAAGAGTCATCGCTTCGGCGTTTTCCTTGATGAGCTGTTCGATGTTCTCGACAACGTTCGGCGGAACGCGCGCGACGCCGTTGAAGGGCTTCATGAGCTTGCCGATGTCGCGGTCCATGCGCTTCAGCGCGGAAATCGCGTTTTCGTTACCGCCGAGAATGGCCTGATGCTTTTCGCTGGTGAGCTGGTTGCCGGTGCCGCTGATTTTGTCGCCGATGTAATCGAAAAGACCCATGGGGGTGACTCCATATTCATAATACGGGACATACCATAATAGATGCAGGAAATAAGTCAACAAAAACCGTCAATGCGGCGGACGTTGAAATCCAAACCCCTGAAACAAAAGGAAATTACCAAATGCTTCTTCCCCACTTAGACACCGCGTTTGAAGTCAAGCTGCTGGCTGAAACCGGCGTGTTCGAGGGCTATGCCTCGGTTTTCGGCGTGACGGACACCGTGAACGACAGAATCGCCTCGGGTGCTTTTCGCGCGTGCCTTGATGCCTGCCTTGTCGATGGCCGGTTGCCGCCCTTGTTGTGGCAGCACGACCCGAAACAGCCGATTGGCGTGTGGCGCGAAATGCGCGAGGACGCGCATGGGCTGCATGTGCGCGGCGAGCTTTTTATCAACGACATCCCGCGCGCGCGGGAGGCATACAAGCTCTTACGCGAAAATGTGGTAACGGGCCTGTCCATCGGCTATCGCGCCAAACAATCACATCATGAGGACGGTTGCCGCGTGCTGACCGATATCGACCTTGTCGAGGTTTCGATAGTCACATTTCCCGCCAATGATTTCGCCCGCGTCCGCCGCGTGAAATCGGTGCTGGAGCAGGGCGGCGTGCCTTCGCAAAAAGAATTCGAGGCTTTACTGCGCGATGCAGGCATGAGCCGGAAGCAGGCCAAGGGCGTGATCGCCCAAGGTTATAAATCCCTGTCGCTGCGCGACGCTGACGACGGGGACGATACCGATATCTGCGGGGAGATCTTCGCCCTTGCGGAAATCATCAGGAAAGCAGCACCCAACAACTAAAGGAAAAACACATGACAGACAATATCCGCACCGCGCTGTTCGAGCTCGGGCGCTCTTTCGAGGCCTTCAAGGAAGGCAACAACGAACGCCTGCAGCAGCAGGCGACCAAGGGCCAGGCCGACCCGCTGACCGAAATGAAAGTCAACCGGCTCAACAACGATGTCTCGCGCGCGCTTGATGCCACAGAAGCCGCAAAGGGCCGCGTGGACCTGATGGAAACCGCGCTTTCCCGCGCGCCGTCGTCGAAGGGCGAGGACTGGAAAGAGGCAGAGACGTTCATGATTGAGCGCAAACACGCGCTCGAACAGGGCTTCGGCGTTGATGCGTACCGCCAGTACAAGCAGGCCTTCCGCAGCTATGTCCGCAAAAACAACGCGGGCTCGGGCGTGGATGAAATCAAGGCGCTTGCGGCGGGGTCGGACCCCGACGGCGGCTTTGCCGTCACGCCCGATATGGGCGGCCGCATTTCGATGCTGGTGCGTGAAACATCGCCGATGCGCAAGGTGGCGAATGTGGTCACCATCGGCACCGACGCGCTCGAGGGCATCAACGACCTGAATGAAGCCACCAGCGGCTGGGTCGGCGAAACCGAAACGCGTTCGGAGACCACCGCGCCGAAAATCGGCGTATACCGCATTCCCGTGCATGAACAATATGCCGAGCCGAAAGCGACCCAAAAGCTGCTCGACGATGCGATGTTCAATGTCGAGGAATGGCTGGCGGGCAAAATCGCCGAGCGTTTGTCGCGCATGGAGAACGAAGCCTTCGTCAACGGCAACGGCGTGCGCAAACCGCGCGGGTTCCTGACTTATGCGGCTGGCACGCCTTCGGCCTCGGCGTTTAACGTCATCGAACAGGTGGCGTCGGGCGCATCGGGCGCGTTTGACTCAACCAACCCCGGCGACCGTCTTATCAACCTCGTCTATGCGCTGAAATCGGCGTATCGCGAAAAAGCGTCGTTCATGATGAAACGCTCGACCTTGGCGGCGGTGCGGAAATTGAAGGACACCGACGGCAATTATCTGTGGCAGCCGGATTTCCAGCTGAAACAGGGTGGCACGCTGCTCGGCTTCGACATGGTCGAGGCGGAGGACATGCCGGAAATTGCGGCGAACAGCCTTTCTATCGCCTTCGGCGATTTTCATGCGGGCTACCAGATCGTCGATCGCCAGGGTATCCGCATCCTGCGCGACAGCTTCACCGCGAAACCCTATGTGAAGTTCTATACCACCAAGCGCAACGGCGGCGATGTCGTGAATTTCGAGGCCATCAAGCTGATGAAATTCTCTACTTCGTAACCCATCACAAAGGAAAAAATTATGCACGATCTTGTAAACTCCCTCTCCATTCTCCAGAGCCTGAAGCCGCAGACTATTCAAGACTCGGCGCTCGACACCGGCAATATCGACATGCAGGGCGCGGAAGCCCTTGCCGTCGTGGTGCTGGTGGGCGATATCGCCGATACGCTCGACGCTTCGCACCGCATCGATGTCAAAATCGAACATGCGGAGGACGACGGCACGGGCGCGCCTGCGGCCTATGCCCCTTGCGCCGATGACGACGTTCTCAACTTCACCGGCCTCTCCTCCGGCAAGCTTCTTGCCATTGATGCAGCGGGCAAGGAGCAGAAACGACATGTTATCGGCTATCGCGGCGGCAAGCGGTTTGTGAAGGTGACGGCGACGCCCGTCACGCTGACAAACGGCGGCCCCATCGCGCTGCTCGCCATCAAGGGCAATACGGGATACAAGCCCCAAACAAATACCTAACCTCCGCGACACACCCCGGAACTGGGGCGGAGGCAGAAATGTTTCCGCCCCTCTTTTTTGGAATTAAAAACATGAACCTTATCATCACCACCCCGCCGGAGGCCGAGCCGCTGACGCTGGAAGAAACCAAGGAACACCTGCGTATCACGCATGATGCGGATGACGACGCGCTGAATGCGCTTATCCGCGTGGCGCGGGAAATGTGCGAGGGTTATACCAGCCTTGCGCTTATCACGCGCGGCTGCAGCCTGTTTCTCGACGGCTGGCACAAGGACGTTATCGAACTGCCGCTGCCGCCGCTGCAAACGGTGTCGGGGATTACAATTTATGACGCGGCTGAGGCGGGTGCGGCATTTCCGTCCGCTTCTTACGCGGTCGATGCGCGGGGCGTGCCGGCGCGGGTGATGCTGACGGCATCGCCGCCGCTGCCGGGTCTGCCCATGGGCGGCATCGAGATCGCTTTTACAACCGGTTTTGGCGATGCGCCGGAAGATGTGCCTTCAAGTCTGCGCGAGGGTATGAAGCGGCTGGTGGCGCATCTTTACCTCAACCGGGGCGATGCGCCTGAAACGGCGATACGCAATTCGGGAGCGCCGCATTTGTTCCAGCCGTGGCGCGTGGTGAGGATTTCATGAACATCGGGCAACTGAACCACAGGCTTTCAATAGAGCAGCCCGTGCTGGCGCCAGATGGCGGCGGCGGTTTCACGGTCGCCTGGCAGGAAGTGGCCGAGATTTACGCCGCCATCAGCGAGCTTGCGGGCGGCGAGCTGCTGCAGAACGGCATGATAACGCCAAGCGCGCCCTGCCGTATCACGATTTTACATCGCTCCGATATGCGCGAAGATATGCGGTTGACCGGAAACGGGCGCATTTACGAGATTGTCTCGCTGCGCGACCCTGACGGCAAAAACACCTATCTGGAAGTCATTGCCCGTGTCGCGTGATATTTGATACCATCG
>JAYUPV010000438.1:0-4705 GCA_043759865.1 Alphaproteobacteria bacterium
AAGAATGAAGCTGGCGAGGAGCAGGAAGGCGAGAAGCGTGTGTGCTTTTGACATGTGTTTTTTCTCCCTTAACGCGGCTGGGGCGGCAGCATGCCACCCTTGTCAAGCTGCAGAAGCGGCAGCACGCCGTTCCCTTTTGCATCGCCGGTGATGACCTTGCGGCTGTTTTTCAGGATTTCCTGCATGGTTTCGAGGTACAGGCGTTTTTGCGTGATGTCCTTCGCCTCGGCATAGGCCTTGTAGACCGAATTGAAGCGGTCGGCGTCACCTTGAGCTTTCGCAATCGTCGCTTCTTTATAGCCCTCCGCCTCGCGGATCAGTTTTTCGCGCTCGCCTTTCGCGATGGGAACGACATTGTTTTTGTACGCGTCGGCTTCGTTCTTCAAACGCTCGCGGTCGGTGCGGGCGCGCTGGACGTCGTTGAACGCGTCAACCACGGGGTCGGGCGGGTCGACGGACAAAAGCTGCACGCTTTTTACCGTGACGCCGGTCTTGTAGCTGTCGAGCGTTTTCTGCATCAGCTCTTTCGCCTTGTTCTCGATATCGCCACGGCCTTCGGTCAGGGCTTTTTGAATCTGCGTGCGGCCGATGATTTCGCGCATCGAGCTTTCCGCCACGTTCATCACGGTTTCTTCCTGCGGCTCGCTGATTTCAAAAAGGAAGTTGCTGAGGTCGGTCACGCTCCAGAAAACCGAGAAATGGATTTTGACGATGTTTTCGTCGCCGGTCAGCATGCTGCTTTCGCCGGGCTTGTCGGTCGTGACCGCGCCTCTGCCCTGGAAGCCGATATCAAGCTGGCGGTTCTGCATCACGTCTACTTTTATCACTTCCTGAATCGGATAAGGCAGGCGATAGCCAAGACCGGCCTGATCCTTGATGTCGGTCTTTTTGCCGAAGGTCAGAATGGCCGCGTGTTCTTCGGGCTGCACGGTGTAAAAGCCCGAGCCGAGCCAGACGACGGCCAGAAGGCCGAGCATGATGGAGAAGGCACGCCCCGGCTCCATCGAGCTTGAGGGCTTCTTGCCGCCAAAGGTATTTTTGAATTTGTCCTGCGCCTGCCGCAGCATGTCGTCGAGATCGGGGTCGTTACCGCCGCCGCCACCGCCACCGCCGCCGCGCGGGCGTTGTCCCCACGGGTTGCCGCCCGGCTTGTCGCCATTTTTATTGCCGCCGCCCTCGTTGTTTTTGCCCGGGTCGTTGCCGGGGCGGCCGCCCCAGGGGCCCTGATTGATGAGAATGGTGCCGTCTTGCGATTTCGAAGCCATGTAACAACCTTGCGCTGTATTGTGGAAAACGCTATATAGTACCCTTATATAATAGCCGAGCATGATTAAAAAAGTGCATCAAGAAATTTAGATTAAGGCCGTTTTATGTCATCGATATCGAAAGAACAAGTGACCAAGGCGCTGGAAAGCGTGATCGACCCCGCCAAGGGGCGCGATATTATGTCACTTGGCATGGTCCCAGAAGTGGCGATCGACGGTGGCACGGTTTCCTTCGCCATCGAAGTCGACCCGAAACGCGGCGCAGAGCTTGAACCGCTGCGCCAGGCAGCACAAGCCGCTGTCGAAAAAATCGCGGGCGCGACAACCGTTCACGCCGTGCTGACCGCCGAGCGTCAATCTCCGCCTGAACTGCGCGTGCGGTCGAAGCCTTCCGCTGGCGGACAAATGGGAACGCATAAAATTTCCCAACGCCCCGTTGCGCCACAGGTGAAACATTTAATTGCCGTTGCCTCGGGCAAAGGCGGCGTGGGCAAATCGACGGTGTCGGCGAACCTTGCGCTCGCGCTTGCGTCGCTCGGCAAAAAAGTCGGGTTGCTCGATGCCGATATTTACGGCGCGTCACAGCCCGTCATGATGGGGGCGCGCGCGAAGCCGGAAACGAATGACGATGACTTGATCGTGCCGCTGGTCGCGCACGGCATCAAGTTCATGTCGATGGGTTTTTTTGTTGAACCTGACGCGCCCGTTATCTGGCGCGGGCCGATGGTGCATGCGGCAATCCAGCAGCTGTTGCGCGATGTTGACTGGGGCGAGCTCGATATACTTGTCATCGACCTTCCGCCCGGTACAGGCGACGCGCAGCTGTCTCTTGCCCAATATGTGCCGCTGTCGGGCGCGGTGATTGTGTCGACCCCGCAGGATGTCGCGCTGAACGAGGCCAAAAAAGGCCTGAAGATGTTTGAAAAGACCGGCGTTGCCGTGCTCGGTATTATCGAGAATATGAGCTACCACACCTGTTCATCCTGCGGCCATCGCGAGGATATTTTCGGCCATGGCGGGGTGAAGCTGGCGGCGGCGGCGCTCGGCGTTGATTTCCTCGGCGAAATTCCGCTTGAAAAAACCATCCGCGAAAAAGCCGATACCGGCACGCCGCTGGTCGCGGCCAGCCCCGCGCACCCGTCCTCGGAAATCTTCCGCAACATCGCCGCGCGCGTCTGGATGAAAATGCCGGAACAAAGGCCGGTTATCAAGGCGCGGGCATAGAGCGCGCGCCTAGAACTTCGCGTGTTCCTCAAACCCGTGATGCCGCCAGTGCAGGAAGAACGCGATGGCGGTAATAATCAGGCACAGCACCGCGAAAGCTATCGAAAACCACGCCACGTTTTCAAGCCTTGTGTCGAGCTGGTCGGCGATGACGGTGAAGTCGTTGGTCAGGTGGCCGCCGATGCCCTGCAGGTAAATCTCCCGCGCGAAATCGTTAAGGATCAGGCCGAGCGACATGCTGAAACTTTGCGCCACCGCGAAAATGCCGAAAATCATGTTGATATACCGCTCCGCCATGGGCGAGTGCGCCGAGTACGTCCAGTTCGCCGCCGCGCGCAGCATGCAATAGCAGCCCGCAATAATCGCGCCGCCCGCGCCCATATAGCCGACGGCCAGCTGGTAGCGGTTTTCCCCGAAGGCGAAAAAGAGATGCGCGCAAATAATAACCGCGAACAGTGTCAGCAACCCCCATGCTTCGTGACGGAACAGTTGGAAGGCGAGTGCGGCGAAAGCGATATAGATGCCTGCCTGCAACACAAGGCTGCGCTCCATCAGCGGCATCGCCACGCCGCCCCCGTCGACAAAATTGAAAGCGGGCACCGCGGGCTGGCCGTAGGACCAGAAGGTGACGGTGTGGCCGATTTCGTGGAAAAAAACCTTGATGTAACAAAGTCCCATATAGGGGATGGTGACGAGGAAGGGCACTCTGCCTTCGTTCCAGTCCATCAGCTTCGCCACCTCGGGGTAGAGGCAGACAAGGGCGATCACAAGGCTGACAAGAAACAGGCGCATGACTCCAGCATCTGACAAGGCCGCAGACTTGTAAAGCCCGTCAGGGCACGGGGTGTTTGGGTTTCGGCGGGGTGTATTTGGGGCCCTTGGGCTGGCGTTGCGCCACCACGTCGGGGAAGGGGGCCAGCTCGACATCGCCGTCGTTCGAGATTTTCAGCGTCAGGGTCAGGTTGCTTTCCACGCTGACCTCGTTGTAGATGCTGACGGCGCGGCGCAGCAGGCTGCGGCCCATGCCGCCGGTTGCTGCGGCTGCGACTTCGCGGCCGAGCGTGGCGTGTTCTTCCGCATCGGGGGCGGGTCCGCCGTCGCGGATGTCCTGCTGCATTTTCTGGAGTTCGGCCACCTGCAGCGCGAGGAAAACGGCTTTGGTTTCTGGTTCCATGCTGCCGATGTTCAACAGGAACGACGCATCGTCGTCGGTGTCCTCCGCCATGTGGATTTCATCAACGATGGCGCGGGTCAGGTCGTCGAACTGCTCGGCGATGTTTTCAAAATTCTCCGCGTCCACCAGCAGGGCTGCGGCGCTGAAGCTGTCGACCACTTCGTCGTCGTCGATAAAGCCGCGGAAATGCTGTTCCAGGACTCCCGCCGCGATAATGCGCACCATGTCGAGGTCCGAGGCTTCTTCAATCGCACGGCTGATCTCGGGCGTATCGGGCAGGAAACCGCGCGCGGCTTCCACCATGCGCGCCTGCTCCGCTTCAAATTGAAGCGACCACTTGCTGTCGGGTTTTTTCGGCTTGTTGTCGTCGTTGGCGGCGGCGGCGTTGTAGGAACGCTTCACGATGCCGGTGAAATAATCTTCATCGTCCAGCGCCACCGGTTTCGGCGCGGGAGGCGGCGGTGCTGCGGATTCCTTCGGGAAGGAAAACTCGCGGAATTCCTTTCGCAGCGGAGATTTTGGCCCGTTTTTGGACATGACTTTTTTCCGTTTGGAATCGATGACCCCGAAACATTACCTTATTATGGAATAGAGGGGAAGCAAAACCTTGATAAGCCAAGGTGTTTATAATTTTCTTTCAAGCACCGTGATGGTGTAATCGGCGCTTTCCCCTTCTTTTTTCTGGTGAAATTCGCGTTTTACCTCGGTAAAGCAGGCGCGGTCGAAAGGGGGGAAAAGCGTATCGCCCTCGGGTTTCAGGTGCACTTCGGTCAGGTATAGCCGGTCGGCGAAGGGCAGCGCCGCGCGGTAAATCTCCGCCCCGCCGCCCACGAAAATCTCATCAAGGCCGGTTTTGGCGGCGGATTCTTTGGCGGCGGTTATTGCGTCCTCCACCGTATGCGCCACAAGCGCGCCTTCGACTTTGTAATCGCGGTCGCGCGTCACGATAATGTTTTGACGTCCGGGCAGCGGCTTGCCGAAAGTTTCAAGCGTCTTGCGCCCAAACACCAGCGGCTTGCCTATTGTCGTTTTGCGAAAATAC
>JAYUPV010000439.1:0-3571 GCA_043759865.1 Alphaproteobacteria bacterium
CGGCGACCAATGAAGCGCCCCCTGCTTCCCCGCCCGCTCCAGTTGCCCCGGTTGTGGCCGCAGCAGAAACCGCCGCAACGCCCGAAAAGAAAAGCCGCATGAAAGGCTTCCTGAAAGGCGCGTTCAATATGGCTGTATCCGGCTTTACCGGTTTCACCATCAAGGCGACGCTCGGCACGGCGCTTGCCGCCTCGGGTTTGCCCCTGTGGCTGACGCTGGCCGCGACCAGCGTGGTCATCGGCGCTTCCGCTGCCCTGATCGCCGACGGCTGGCATCGCCGCGCAGCGAAGCAGGAAGGCAAAGAGCTTTCCAAATACTTCAGCCGCGCGCATGGCAAAGAACTGCTGAGCAAACGCAGCCTGACCACCTTCGGTATCTCGACGGCTGGCGCACTGCTCGGCGGCGTGATCGCCCATGGCTTGCAGGAAGGCGTGATCCAGAACGCATGGCACCACTTCTGGGGCGGCAACCCTGCCCCCGCCGTGCTTCCGGTTGTCGTGCCGGTTGAAACCGCGGTTCTCCCCCCGGTTGAAACCGCTGTCGTTCCCCCGGTCGAAACCGCGGTTCTTCCGCCGGTTGAAACTGCGGTTTTGCCGCCAGTCGAAACGGTCGTTGCGGCTCCTATCTGCCTCTCTCCGGCTGACCAGTTCGCAGGGCTTATCGACGGGCACGATGTTTCCGCCCGTGTGACGGATGCCATGACACGCGCAGCTTCGACCAACGCGGCTGTCGCGGCGCAAGGCACCAAGGACCTCGCCTTCTTCGCCTTCAACGGCTTTGACGGCGTGCCGAAAGATCCGCATGTGGCGGTCGAGCTGTTCAAGCAGGCGGCCGATGCCGGCAACCTGCAGGCGAAAGTCGACCTCGTTTACATGCAATATCACGGCCTCGGCGGCGTTGCTGCCGACAAGGCCGCCGCTGCCGCCACCATGCACAACCTTCCCGGCGCGCGCGCCGCGAACTTCGTGCAGTCTTGGGGCGGCTCCGGTGCGAAAGCTGTTTTCAGCACCGACACCATCCTGAAGGGCATGACCGTTGGCTGCCCCGCGCCTCTCTGATATTTCTGAATACGAATAAAAAAGGCCGGATAACCTCCGGCCTTTTTTATTGCTTCGTGGAGAGCGGTTATTTCAACGCCTCTTTCACGGCTTTCCACGCGGGCTTCTCCGCGCCGCCGAAAGATTTTACCCCGAGGGTGCAGAGGAATTCGCGGAATCTCTGCTTCGGTTCGGCAGGCGCTTTTTCAAAGCCGTAATAACCGACCAGTTGGTCGCACAGTTCCGGCTCGAAATCGTGGAGCATGAACAGCCCTGCGAATTTAATCTGGTCGCGCTGCTGGATAGCGCCGATAACATGCTTGAAAAAAGCGGCCTGTTTTTCCGGCGATGATTCAAGCGACGCGCCGGAGGGGTAGCCCACTTCTTGCAACAGCAGGTCTTTTTCGCCCGCAACCTGCAAAATAGCATCAAGGTTCTCGCCCACATTCTCGACCGGCTGCACTTTCAGGTCGGTCATGGGGTAATAGGTGAAAATGGCAAGCTCGCTTGCGTCCACGAGTTTCTGGATGACGGCCCCCCTGCCCTTCACAAGGCCGTCATAGGTCACGGTGATGCCGATGCGTGCCGAGGGGAAAGCCTGCTTCGCCACGACTGATGCGCGCTGGTAGAATTTCAGGAAGGCCTCGACTTCCTTCGGATGCGTTTCGAAATACACATCCGCCTCGTTGGCGAGGGAAATGTATTTCGGCGGCTTCGCGCCTTCGAGGGAGAAATGGTCGACCAGTTCCTGAAACCGCCCGATGAGGTCGGGGTCGTCCCACGCCTTGTCCATCAGGTCGGGCGGCAGGCTGCGCTTGACGGTGTTGATGGGCTGGAAGCCGAAGAACACATGGCGTCCGTCATCGGTATTAAAATTAAAATCTTTGCCGAGTTGGTGAAGCCCGTCGTAACTCCGCTTCTTCGGCTCCATATCGACCCATGTCTTGGTAATGACGATGCCGGTCGAGCCGATTTCCTTCATGTCGTTGACCGCCGCGACAAAGTCGTCGACACCCGATTTCAGGCCCTGTCTGGGGTAAGGCAAAATCGTGAACTCCGCCGCCATCGCGGGCATGGCAAGGGAAAGAAGCAACAGGAAAGCGGGAATGATGTGTTTCATGGCTAAATTTTGCCCGAAATACGCCCGCGATGCCAGCCCTTCCTGTCATTCCCCGCTTTCGCGGCAAACGCATTATAGGTATAGTAACCCCATGATCACCCTCACCCCCGAAGGCCTGAAATCGCGCATCCTGTTCAAGGACAATCTTGT
Organism: Alphaproteobacteria bacterium; assembly: GCA_043759865.1. Taxonomy (GTDB): domain Bacteria; phylum Pseudomonadota; class Alphaproteobacteria; order Micavibrionales; family UBA2020; genus JAPWJZ01. The sequence continues at coordinate 2,308 of JAYUPV010000439.1, forward strand.
CATCGTGCTGGACAAGCCGCCCGGCATACCCGTCCATGCGGGGCCGAATGGCGGGGCGAGCCTCGAGGATTATTTCGTGGATTTGAGGTTCGAGTACAAGGAAACGCCCTGCCTCGCCCACCGGCTCGACCGCGACACCTCGGGCTGCCTGATACTGGGGCGCAACGAGCGCGCCTTGAAAAAACTCGGGCGGTTGTTCGAGGGCGGAAAAATCAACAAAACCTATTGGGCCATCGTCGAGGGCCGCCCGCCCGCCGATGAAGGCCGGATCGACCTGCCTCTGATAAAAGTGAAAATGAAAAAAGGCTGGACCATGAAGCCCGCCAAGCCCGGCGAGGCTGAATCGCAAACCGCCGTGACCGATTACAAAATTTTGAAGAAGCTGAAAAACGACCTGACATGGCTGGAGCTTTACCCCCGCACCGGCCGCACGCACCAGCTGCGCGTTCACCTCAAATCGCTCGGCTGCCCTATCAAGGGCGACTGGCTCTATGGCGGCGGCGAAAACCGCCCGCCCGAAGGCGAATTCCCCACCCTGCACCTCCACGCCCGCAGCATCGAAATCCCCCTCTACGCCGACAAACCCCCGCTGGTCATCTCAGCCGAACTGCCGGAGCATATGGTCGCCCTCATCGACTAATAAAAAAACGTCGCCCCTGCGAAAGCAGAGGCCTAGTCGGGACTCTTTTTCAAGCACGATAGACGACACCAACTGGGCCCCTGCTTTCGCAGGGGCGACAAGAACGGCAATTTCAATTTACTCCGACCCCTTTGCTTACATTTCAATCCCCCATTCTTCCACCACCACCGCCGCCGTATATCGCACTATATACCGCAGCAACCGTCCAAAAAAGCAACCCTACATTTGTCACCAATACCCACCAAAAATAGATCTTGTTTTTAAACACACTTGTCCTCTGATGCTTTATAAAATAATACCATATCGGAAAGCCGATATTTATAATCGTGCAGATAATCCCGTACATAAAAGAGTATTGTATCAGCGCGAGTGTCACCGGCGGAAGTTCCTGCCCGAGTTCCTTTAAAAACCCTGTAACATTCGGAACAACAAGAGTGGTAAACAAAAGAGGAAAAAATAGCCAGAGGCTGCAAAATGCATAGTATGCAATCTTAAGAATGCACCTAACCGCCCAGACAATTTTCCCCTTTCTCTCCACGCCTACGCCGCCTGTTTTCTCTCCCAATTTCAATTTACTCCGACCCCATTGCTTATTGCATAAAAGAGTAATCTATCAGCGTGCTG
>JAYUPV010000440.1:0-2096 GCA_043759865.1 Alphaproteobacteria bacterium
CGACCCCACCGGCACCGGCACCTCGGGTTCGGGCCAGAACATCCAGGCAGAATTTTCCGACGCCAATTTCGGCCGTGGCACCGTCGGCGCCGCACGCTCGAGCGACCCCAACAGCGCGGACAGCCAGTTCTTTATCTGCTTCGCGGATTCAAGCTTCCTGAACGGCCAGTACACCGTCTGGGGCGAAGTGACCTCGGGCATGGAATTCGTCGACAAGATCAAGCGCGGCGTGCCGGGCTCGGGCACCGTTCCCCTGCCCGCCGACCAGATGATCAAGCTGCAGGTCGCAGCCGATGTCGAAAAAGCAGCGACCCCGCTGGAAACGGCGCCTGCGCCCGCTCCCGCTCCGGAAGAAAAGAAGTAATCTTCCGACTTTCTTCAAAAAACCCGGCGGTAATCCCGCCGGGTTTTTTTATGGCGGAGAAGCCAAAACCCCGCTATTCACACCGCCCCTGCATTGTTATACATTGGCTAAAGTTCTAACGGAGTTGAATATGAAAATACTCGTGGCCGTGAAGCGCGTGGTGGATTTCAACGTCAAGGTGCGCGTGAAAAGCGACCATAGCGGCGTCGAGCTCGCCAACGTCAAAATGTCCATGAACCCTTTCTGCGAGATCGCGGTGGAAGAAGCCGTGCGGCTGAAAGAAAAAGGCATCGCCAAAGAAATCATCGTCGCCAGCATCGGCCCTGCGCAGGCGCAGGAAACCATCCGCACCGGTCTTGCGATGGGCGGCGATCGCGGCATTCTCGTTCAGGCGGATGCGCCGGTTGAACCTTTGGCAGTTGCAAAAATTCTCGCGGCACTCGTGAAAAAAGAAACGCCCGATGTTGTTATCTTGGGCAAGCAATCGATTGACGGCGACAACAACCAGACGGGCCAGATGCTCGCGGCGCTGCTCGGCTGGGGTCAGGCGACGTTTGCTTCCAAAATCGAGAAAACCGACAGCGGCGTGAATGTCACCCGCGAAATCGACGGCGGGCTTGAAACGCTTTCCCTCAAAACGCCTTGCGTTATCACCACCGATTTGCGCCTGAACGAACCGCGCTATGCGTCGCTTCCCAACATTATGAAGGCCAAGCAAAAGCCGCTTGTCACGCTGAAGCCCGAAGAACTCGGCGTCGATATCGCGCCGCGCGTGACGGTGCTGAAAGTGACCGAGCCGCAGACGCGCAAATCGGGCATCAAGGTGAAAGACATCGCCGAGCTTGTCTTGAAACTGAAAACCGAAGCAAAGGTGATCTGACATGACCGTATTGCTCATCGCCGAACACGACAACCAGTCGATGAAACCCGCCACGCTGAACGCCGCCACCGCCGCATCGAAAATCGGCGATTTTGAAATTCTGGTCGCCGGTGCCGGTTGCGAAGCTGTCGCCAATGAGGCCGCAAAAATTTCCGGCTGCAAAAAAGTGCTGCTGGCCGATGATGCCGCCTATGCGCACCAGGTCGCGGAAAATGTGGCGGCGCTGGTCGCAAAAATCGGCGTGAATTACACCCACATCCTCGCCCCCGCCACCACCACGGGCAAGAATATGCTACCCCGCGTGGGCGCGCTACTCGACGTACAGCCGCTGTCGGATGTCAGCGCGGTTGAAAGCGCCGACACCTTCGTGCGCCCGATTTACGCGGGCAACGCTTTCGCCACCGTGCAGTCGAAAGACAAAATAAAAGTCATCACCATCCGCATCACCGGATTTGACCCCGCACCCGCAACCGGCGGTTCCGCCGCTGTTGAAAAAATCACGGGCACAGGCGATGCGAGCCTCGCGCAATTCGTCAGCCAGCAGATCACGAAATCGGAACGCCCTGAACTGACCGCCGCACGCATCGTGGTTTCGGGCGGGCGCGGCATGGGCAGCGGCGAAAACTTCAAGCTCATCGACGCCGTGGCCGACAAACTCGGTGCCGCCGTCGGCGCTTCACGCGCCGCTGTCGACGCAGGTTTCGTGCCGAACGATTATCAGGTCGGGCAAACCGGCAAAGTGGTCGCGCCGGAACTTTACATCGCCGTCGGCATCTCGGGCGCGATACAGCACCTTGCGGGCATGAAGGATTCGAAAGTCATCGTCGCCATCAACAAAGACCCCGAAGCGCC
>JAYUPV010000441.1:0-2675 GCA_043759865.1 Alphaproteobacteria bacterium
GCGATGTTTCTGTGAACGCTGTACCCGTCCTTCGGAATGGTCGCGTTGAGCAGGCTTGCGCCCGAACAGGCCGACAGCAGCAGGCAGCAAAGACTTGACAGGAATGCGCGCATGGATATCTCCTATAACTTGCTGCGGGTATGCAGCGCATCGTCGCCGCCGTAAAGGCGCAAGAAGATGGCGACGGTTTCGCGCACGTTCTGTTCCTTGTCCTTGGCCGTCGGCGCGGGTTTTATGCCCAGCACCATGCGCAGGTAATATTTGCCCTTCAACTGCGCGAGAAAGCACGAGGCCGCGCTGTCGGGATCGGGGATGGAAAGCACGCCAAGCCTGTTTTCCTCTTTCAAAAAGGCGGCGAAGACGTTCAATAAGCGTTGCGTGCCGTCCTCGTAATAGCGCTGCGCCAGTTTCGGGTGGCGCGCGACCTCGGAAATCACCAGCCGTGTCACGGCAAGGCATTCGGCACTGGTGACGAAGTTGAGGAAATTCAGGCCCGCTTCGTACAGCGCATCTTCAATCTTGCCGCCGGTGCCGGCGGTTTTTTTCTGCGGCGGCTGGCTTTCGCACAGCGCGATGATCATGCGGGTGAACAGCTCGTCCTTGCTCTTGAAATGGCCGTAGACGGTTTGTTTCGTCACCTTGGCGGCCACGGCGATCGCGTCCATCGATGTCGCGGCATAGCCGTTTTTGGGGAACAGCTTCATCGCTGCCTGCAATATCGCGGTGTTTTTGGTTTCGTCTTTGCTGCGCTTTTTCACATTAGACCCGTGAGTTTAATACTAGACTGTCCAGTATGATAATGTTAGGGTGACCCCCTGTCCAGCGATTCTTTTGGAATAGTATTGGAATAGTATATGTCGCGCATCGCCATCATCGGCACGGGTATTTCAGGCATGGCCGCAGCATCGCTGCTGCACAGGCGGCATGATATTACCCTGTTCGAAAAGGCCGCCACCATCGGCGGCCATACGCGCACGCTGGAGGCGGCGGGCCAGCCCGTGGATACGGGTTTCATTGTTTATAACGAACGCAACTACCCGCTGCTGACGAAGCTGTTCCGCTATCTGGATGTGCCGACGCAAGCAAGCAACATGACCTTCGGCATCACCACGCCGGACGGCGCGCTTGAATGGGGCGCTGAAAGCCTGAATGCGATCTTCGGCCAGCGCAGGAACATCGTCAATCCCCGCTTCTGGAAGTTTCTGTGCGACATCCTGCGCTTTAACAAGCAGGCGGAGCGTCAGGCCGCCGAGAACCCCGGCCTGACGCTGGGCGAGCTGACGCGCAAGATGGGTATGGGCGACTGGTTCCGCGATTATTACCTGCTGCCCATGGGCGGTGCTGTATGGAGCTGCCCGCTGGATGTGATGCTGGCGTTTCCCGCCGATATGTTCGTATCGTTTTTCAAGGCGCACGGCTTGCTGACCGTCACGCAACAACCGAAATGGCGCACCGTCACGGGCGGCAGCCGCGAATATGTCCGCCGCCTGACCGCGCCGTTTGCGGGCCGCATCATGACAAATTGCGGCGCAGCCATTATCCGGCGCGAAGGCGGATTGATACAGGTGACAGCGGCGGACGGCGTGACGCGCGAATTCGACCGCCTCGTCCTTGCCTGCCACGCCACCGAAGCGCTGGCGCTGCTGAAAGACGCAACACAGCAGGAAAAAGAGACGCTGGGCGTTTTCCGGTATCAGAAAAACCGCGCGGTGCTGCATGGCGAGGTCAGCCTGATGCCCAAACGCCGCCGCTGCTGGAGCAGTTGGGTCTATCACGCAGGCGCGGCGCCCTCGGGCGGTGGCATTTCCGTTACCTACTGGATGAACCAGCTGCAATCCATCCCCGCCGACAAGCCGTTGTTCGTCACGCTCAACCCGCAACGGCCCATCGCGCCGGAGCTTGTTTACGACGAACATGTTTTCGAACATCCGGTCTATACGGTGGAATCTTTTGCCACGCAAAAATTCCTGCCCGCCTTGCAAGGTGTGAAGAACACATGGTATTGCGGCGCCTACCATCGCAGCGGTTTCCACGAGGACGGTCTGGCCAGCGCCGTTGAAGCCGCGCGCCTGATGGGGGAGGACGCCCCGTGGCGCTAGAAAACGGCCTCTTTGTCGGAAAAATCATGCACGCGCGGCAACGTCCGACACGCAATGCCTTCACCTATGGCGCCTATTACCTCTGCTTTCCGCTCGGCGAAATGAAACGCCTTGGCGAGGCCGCCATCGTCTCGGTCAACCGTGGCAACCTGTTTAGCTTTTTTGAAAAAGACCATGCCGGCGGCAAGGCACCGCTGGAGCCATGGGTGCGCGAAATACTGGCGCGCTGGGAAATTCCGCAGGCCGACGGGCGTATTGTGCTGGTCACGCTGCCGCGCCTGTTCGGCTATGTGTTCAATCCGGTCAGCTTCTTTTTCTGCCTTGATCGCGCAGGCGCGCTACGCGCTGTGGTGTCAGAGGTGCACAATACCTTCGGCGACCGTCATTGCTATATATCCTTCCACGAAGACCGCCGCGTGATAACGCAGGACGATACCCTGCAATCGCAAAAACTGCTGCATGTCTCGCCCTTTATCGCCGTCACCGGCCATTATGTGTTCCGCTTCGCGTACCGCGAGGACAAGATCGGTGTCTGGGTTGACCATCATGATGCGGACGGTCTGCTGCTCTCGACGT
>JAYUPV010000442.1:0-4231 GCA_043759865.1 Alphaproteobacteria bacterium
CCGCCGAACAGCAGCAGCTTTTCCGTCAGCGTTGTTTTCCCCGCGTCGGGGTGCGAGATGATGGCGAAAGTCCGCCGTTTTTCGACTTCGTCCTTGATGCTCGGCATTAGAAAATCTTTCCTTCAAACGGGTTCGCCCCGCTTTTGTCCTCGACCTCGATTACCCAGACATCCGGGTCGCGCTTGAGGTTGCGCTGGATATAGTCGTCGGCCTTTTTTTCCTCGACCACCGCGCCGTCGAACACGTCCATCCAGCCCATATTGCCTTCATCGTCTCGCGACTGGTTGAGCAGTCTGCAGCCCGTGCCGGGGATGAGGATTTTGACCATCACCGTGCCTGCGGCCTGCGCGCCCTTGTGGACGACATAGTAGTGTATGCCTTTTGCCGTGCATTGGCGCAGGTGGGCGTTCACCCAGAGTTCTGTCGGGAGGCGCTCTTCCGTCACGTCAAAGTTTCACTTCTTGATTTTGTGGCCGAAAATCTCGAACGTATGGTCGATGATGTTATAGCCAAGACCTTCGGCGATTTTGTGGATGAGATGCTCGAGATCGTCCGACTGGAATTCGAGGACCTGCCCCGTCTCGGTGTCGATGAGGTGGTGATGGTGTTCGTGGTCGTGGTCTTCCTTGACCTCGAACCTTGCATAGGCGCCGCCGAAATCGTGCTTCACGACCAGCCCCAGTTCGGCCAGCAGACCGAGGGTGCGGTAAACCGTGGCGATGGAAATGGACGAGTCGAGGCGCTTTGCGCGCTCGCAGACCGTATCGACGGACGGATGGTCACCGGAGTCTTCCAGGACCTTCAGGATAACCTTGCGCTGGTCTGTCATCTTGAGACCAGCCTCGGCACATTTAAGAAGCAATTTCGACATATCTTTCCAGCCTTTTTAGGGAGTTATAGCCGATTGCGCTACGGGTTTCCAGTACCTTGTTATTCAGGGTTTTACAGGGGTTATCGTTCGTTCTGCCGGGAAATCGAGATAAACCCGCGTTCCCTTGCCTTCGTCGGATTCGAGGGTCAGGTGGCCGTCATGCAGCTCGACCATTGCTTTTGCCAGCGGCAGGCCGAGGCCGGTGCCCTGCCCCTTGAAGTATTTGGGGTCGTTGACCTGCGCGAAAGGCTCCAGCACCAGTTTCAGTTTATCGACGGGGATGCCGCAGCCTTCGTCCAGCACGGCGATACGGAGATAGTTGCCGGGCTTAATCATCTTGGCCTCCACCTGCACCGCCTTGCCGGCGGCCGAGAATTTCACGGCGTTGGCGACAAGGTTGATAAGAATCTGGCGGAGAAGCCGCTGGTCGGCCTTGATATATGGCAGCTGGTCCTCGACATCGAAGGCGAGCTTCACGGCGGCGGCCTGTGCGCGGTCGGCCATGATACGCTGGACGGATTCAAACACATCGGGTAGCGCGACCTCGCTTTCAATGAGGTGCACCTTGCCCGCTTCAATTTTAGACATGTCGAGAACGTCGTTGATGATGTCGAGCAGATGCCGCGCGCTGAAGTGGATATCGGAAAGGTATTCTTCGTATTTCGGATTGTTGATCGCGCCGAAGGTCTGGTTTTTCATCAATTCCGAAAAGCCGATGATGGCATTGAGCGGCGTGCGTAATTCATGCGACATATTGGCGAGGAAGCTCGATTTCGCTTTGTTGGCGCTGTCGGCGTCTTCCTTGGCTCTCCGCAGGTTACGCACCATGTTTTTCCGCTCGGTCACGTCGCGGATGGTGGATACCATGAAACGCCGTTTTTGCGAAAGCTCCAGCAAAGCGGTGGTGACAAGGATGTCGGCAACGCTGCCGTCTTTTTTCAATATCTGCAATTCACGCGTGCCGTGGCGGCCGCGTTCGATGAAGGCCTGGTGCAGCTTGCGCGATATCGCCTGGTCTTCGGGCGGGATCAGCATGGCGAATTCCTCGCCCAGCAGGTCTTCCCGTGTCCATTCGTAATCGGCAAGGAAGGTATCGTTCACGCGCACGATGCGACCGTGATGGTCTGTCACCACAATGCCAAGGCCCGACGCATCGAACAGCGAGGTCAGCAGCATGATGGCGTCGTCGCGCTCGCGTTGCAGCTGCACGCTGTCCACCACGTCTGGGCGCGCCATGATGTCGACGAAAACCACCCTGCCGTCGTTGTCGAAAATCGGGTTCAGTATAAAGGCCTGCACGCGGATACCGCCCGGCACGCGCGGCACGGCGTTGAAGGTCACGGGGCGTTTGGTTTTCACGCAGGTGGTGAAGGACTGCTCTATCTGCTCGGCCACGGCGCGCTCGAAAAGCTCCGAAGGTGTCTTGTTCAACATCTGCTCGCGCGGGATATCGAAATAGCTGGCGGCGGAGTTGTTGACCTCGGCATAGACGAAACGACCATCGGGCTCGACCGAAACCACAAGCCTTGCTATCGGTGCCTTCAAAAAGAAGTTCCGGAAGTCCTTATCATTGACAGCTGATTGAACGGTTACGACCATGGGCTTTCTGGCAGCATTTCCTTTCAAGACGCACCTTCCTTTTTGGTAACACGTAAGTACCAAACATCCGGTTAACAAATGGTTGCCAAGGAGTTAGCATTGTTAAAATATTGTTTTACATATCGGCAGCTTTGTTTCCTGCCCGCTTTGGCGGAACGCGCGGAAATCAATTCATAGGGTGTCCATATAAATTCTATAAATTTACCATAATTATATTGACGGTGAGGTACTTCTATGCCACATTTCATAGCATTGAGAATAACCCGCAGAATCACCAAAGAGTGAAAACAGCGGAGCTCAATGGTAGAAACGAAGGCAAAAAAGAGGTTGAACATGCTTTTAGGTGACAATCATCATTTCGTGAATACTGACGGCAAATCCCAGCAGCAGATCATTGATATGATCTTCAAGGAAAAAGAGATCCGCGAGGCGAAAGAGCGGGAAGACAGGCGCGACGCTGCGGAGAAACTGGCCAAAAACAAAGCCGATGTGACGATGCCGAAGGCACAGGAGCCGAAGAAGGCCGAGCTTGCTACAGTGCCCCACCCCACCGCTATTGGTCGTGCCATTACCAAGCTGCGGAACACCCTGCACATATAACAACCCCACCGATTCACAGAAAAGGCGACCGGATACCCTCCGGCCGCCTTTTCCTTTATCTATCCAGCCCTTTGCGCCGTTAATAAATTGTTATGAAAATGTTGCTATGATTCAGGCAAGTCAGTCATTTCGAAAAACGAGCAAACGAGGGCGCGCATGGCTTCAAAATTCCAATTACCCGGCGAAGAAACGAAACCCCTGGCAATTGTCGGGGGCGGCTTTGCGGGAACAGCTACCCTGCTCCACACTATATTGAACGCCACAAACGACCCGGCGGTGGATAACGAACACCCCCTGCGTATCACACTCATCGAACGCCACCCGCAACAGCTGCGCGGCGGCGTCGCCTACGGCAAAGTCCCGAATTTCGACCACAAACTGAACCTCTCCTCCAAACGCATCACGCCCTTCATGCGCGGCAAGCCTCCGGCAGGCTTCCCCACTTTCGACGAGTATCTCGAACAGCGCGCGGTTGAAGACCCAAGCATGGTCGAAAACTTCGCCAACCCCAAGCGCAAGGTGTATGGCGAATATCTCGACCGCCTCATCGACATCGCCATGGAGCAGGCGGGCGGCAAAGTGAAAGTCGACACGCGCTTCGGCGAGGTCATTGGCTTTGACGACAAGACGCCGGGCAACGCCGTGCTGTACATGAAAGACGGCTCGAAGCTGCCCGTCATGCACGCCATCATGGCTGTCGGCAACAAGGACGCGGCGAAGCCTTCCTTCGTATTCAACATCGCAGCCAATTCCAATTACCTCGATTCCGCCTATTCGGGCCGCGCCAATGGATTTTTCAAACGCGTGCTGACAGGGCATCATAACACCAAGGGCTCTTCCACGCTCATCATCGGCACAGGTCTATCGGCGATGGACAACGCCATGCGCCTGATCGAAGGCGGCTATAAGGGCAAAATCACCATGGTTTCGCGCCATGGCGAAATGCACCCTGTCTACCGCCCCGAAGGCGTGCCGCTGAAAGGCCTGCTGAAAGGCGAACCGCGTCCTGAATCCCAGCTCGAGTTCACGCAGCACGAACCGAGATTCGTCGCTGCCATCCAGAGCTCCAATACTTTTGACCATCTTTTCCGTCGCATGCAGGTAGAGTTCACGCAACTGCAGAAAGACGGCTATACCGGCGAAGAAATCGTCAACCATTGG
>JAYUPV010000443.1:0-4998 GCA_043759865.1 Alphaproteobacteria bacterium
CGGTGATGGCGCAGGAAGCGGCGCAGCTGGTACAAGCGCAAGACTCAAAAGCCCCGCCCCTGAAAAGCGGCGATACCGTCACCGCGCTTTTGATGCACGATGACAGGGCAGAGCCGCCCGTGCAGGGCCAACCGGTGCAACCGAATTTGCAGCGCGTGGCGCTGATACTCGAACAACTGACGGCGGCGGATTTGCAACGCCTGCCCCAGCCCCTGCCCGTGCCGCCCGATGTAGCGGCGAAGCTGGCGATGACGGATGACCTGTTCAAAGCGTTGCAGCAACTGCCGCCCGAACAGCAACAGAAAGTTATTGCCTATATCGCGCGCACCGATGTGCTAGCGAAGCTGCAGACCATGCTGCCGCCGCAAACGCTGGCGGGGCTGACAACGCCGTCCGACCCCGCTGACGAAAACATCGAGCAGTTTATTCGCGGCCTTGCCGCACCAAAGACTTTCCTGCAGACCGTCAAAGATGTGCAAAGCACTCCCGCCCCGCCGCAAACGGGCGTTGGCGCGCTGAAGGGGTTGATGCCGCTGCTTGAAGCGCTCCAATCGCCCGGTATCGGCGCAGGCGGCATCATGCCGCGCATGGCGGGGTCGCCAAGCAGCACGATGCTGGCGGAATTACTGCCGCAAAACATGTATTCGCTGAAAATCGTTTCCGTCACGCCGCCAAATACCCCGCCGCCGCCAGCACCCGCAGCGCCCGTGCAGCAGGGAGAGGTGGAATTTATCACCACGGCAGGCTTTCCGGTCGTAAAGGCTGGCGAGCAGCATTATATATTGAGAACACCCGCCGCTATCGATATCGGCAGCATTGTGCAGTTCGAGCCCTCGCCCATGACGACGCAACAGATCATGGCCACCGTCACGCCACCTGCAGCCGCTGCCGGTTTCGCGCCGCTGTGGAGCGCGACATGGCCTGCGCTGCAGGATGCCCTGCAGACCGCGCCGCCTGCTGTCACGACGACGCTTGAAAACACCATTCCCTCCCCCACGCCGCGCCTTGTGCCGACAGTGCTGTTTTTCCTTGCCGCGCTGCGTATGGGCGGGGTTGAACGCTGGCTGGGCCCGGCTGCCCTTCAGAACCTGCGCGAGACAGGAAAATCGAGTATCGCCGAGCGTCTGACGGGCGATTTCGGCAAAATCTCAGCACAGTCGAAAGAAACCGTGGCGGGCGAGTGGCGCGCCATTTCGATGCCGCTGCTGCATGACGGCGAGATCAGCCAAATGCAATTTTTCCTGCGCCAACAGCAGGAAAAAGACGGCGGCGACAAACAGGACGGCAAGCGCGACCCTGCCCCCACGCGATTTATTTTGAACCTGCATCTTTCACGCATGGGCGACATGCAGCTCGATGGCCTCCTGCGCCCCCAGACCTTCGACCTTATTTTAAGAAGCGCCGAGGCGCTGCCCCTGACCATGCGTCAGGAACTCATGCAAAGTTTCGCCAAAGGCCTCTCCCAAGCCGAAATGCAAGGCGGCATCAGCTTCCAGACGCGCGGCGAGAAATGGGTAACGATTGATTTGCCCCAGCAGGGGACGGTGGCGTAACTATTCCTCGCCCTTCCGCCGAAAATTCTCCAGCCCTATCGCGTCCATGTCGCGGTTTTCCTTGATGAGGCGTTCTTCGGCTTCGAGACGGTCGCGTTCTTCCTGTGTCATTTCGTATTTTTTAAGTTCGCTGAAGGTTTCCATCAAGCTGTTTTTGGCGGTTTCGATGTGTTTTTCGATTTCTTTTTCTTCTTCCGTCAGTTCCCGCTGCTGCTGGCGCACGCTATCAGCATATTGGGCGAAGGTGAAATGGACGTCGCCGGAAACGGTCACGGCTTCTTTTTCCGCCTCGAAGCTGCGCTCGAGATCGCGCCTGCGGCGTTCAAGCTCCGCCATTTCGCCGTAAAGCTCGGCAAGCGCGCGGCGTTTTTCATCGAGTTCATGCTTGTGCAGGCGGATGAGGACGGAAAGGTCGGCCATTCATGCGCCTATTTCTTGCGCGCGGGCTTTTGCGGCGGCGGCGCGGCGGCGGGGGGTGGTTCGGTGACGGCCATGCCCAATATCTGCGCCAGCTGCTTGTAGCCATCGGCCATCGAGGTCTTTTCTTGCGGCTTTTGCGCGAGGAAGGCTTCGAGCTTGGGGTAAATCACAATTGCCTCATCCACCTTGGGGTCGGAGCCGCGACGGTACGCGCCGAGGCGGATGAGTTCCGCCATGTCTTCGTAGGTCGACATCACCTCGCGCCCACGCTGCACGATTTTGGCTTGTTCCGGTGTCAGGCAGCGCGGCATGGAGCGAGAGATACTCCGCAGTACGTTGATGGCTGGATAGCGCCCCCGGTCGGCAATCGCACGTTCCAGCACCACGTGACCGTCGATGATGCCGCGCACGGCGTCTGAAATCGGCTCGTTGTGGTCGTCACCCTCGACGAGGACGGAGAAGAAAGCGGTAATGTCGCCTTTGCCCTTCACGCCCGGCCCTGCGCGTTCCAGCAGTTTCGCAAGTTCGGAAAAGGTCGTGGGCGGATAGCCCTTTGAAGTCGGCGGCTCGCCTGCCGAAAGGCCGATTTCACGCTGAGCCATGGCAAAGCGCGTGACGCTGTCCATCATGCACAGCACTTGTTTGCCTTCGTCGCGGAAATATTCGGCAACCGCCATGGTCAGGTACGCACCCTGCCGGCGCATCAACGGCGATTCATCGGAGGTGGAAACGATGACCACACTTTTCTTCAAACCCTCGGGGCCAAGTTCGTCTTCCAGAAACTCCTGCACCTCGCGCCCGCGTTCGCCAATCAACCCGATGACCGCGACTTCGGCCTCGGTATACCGCGCAAGCATCGACATCAGCACCGATTTGCCGACGCCGGAGCCGGAGAAAATGCCCATCCGCTGGCCGCGTGCCATTGAAAGAAAACAGTTGATGGCGCGCACGCCAAGATCGAGCTTGTCGCCGAGGCGTTTCCTGTCATGCGCGGCGGGCGGCGTGCTCCGCAACAGCATGTGTTCTTCGCCCATCAGGAGGGGGCCTTTACCATCAAGCGGTTCGCCGAACGAATTGATCACACGGCCAAGCCATGCTGAGCTGGGATAAACTGCGGGCTGCGATTGCGCGACTTCGGCGCGGCAGCCAAGGCCCACACGGTCAAGCGGCTTGAAGGGCATGACGAGCGCGTGGCCTTCGCGGAAGCCGACCACTTCGCACGGCACCGGATCCGCGCCGCGCGGCATCAGATTACAGCGGTCACCGATCGCCAGTTCGCGCTCGACTCCACCCACTTCGACCAGCATGCCGAGAATCTTGGTCACGCGGCCGAAAAGCTGATAATCGGCCAATTCCTTGATGCTGTCGCCCAGGTTTTCGAGAAAATGATGCTCGGATGCCATGCTAAAACCCCTGTCCCTTCATAATTATCTCATATTTTTTAATCAAAAATGAATCTGTTTTTGCCTTGAAATCATTGAATATTTTTATAATTATGGAAGCTCTAGCCAACTACTTTTAACCTTTATTAACAATCGTGATATACTGTAAAGGTAGGTTAAGTCGTTATTCAACTCCGCTAAGTATTCATTAAGAGCAATCACACAAGGGGACGCGCAATGAGGGTACTGCTTATTGAAGATGATCAATCCACCGCAAAAAGCATCGAGCTGATGCTGAAGTCGGACGGATACGTGGTGGACACGACCGATATGGGCGAAGACGGTCTGGAAATCGGCAAACTCTACGAATACGACATCATCATCCTCGACCTCATGCTGCCCGATCTCGACGGCTATGAAGTGCTGAAGCGCCTGCGCGCGGCGAAAGTTGAAACGCCCATCCTGATTCTCTCCGGCCTCTCGGAACTTGATTCGAAACTGAAAGGCCTCGGCTTCGGCGCCGACGACTATCTCACCAAGCCCTTCGACAAGCGCGAACTGATGGCGCGTATTCAAGCCATCGTCCGCCGTTCCAAAGGCCACGCGCAAAGCGTTATCAAGACCGGCCCGATCACGGTCAATCTCGACGCCCGCACGGTGGAAGTGGATGCAAAACAGCTGCACCTCACCTCAAAAGAATACGGCATTATCGAGCTGCTCTCGCTCCGCAAGGGGTCGACGCTGACGAAAGAGATGTTCCTCAACCATCTCTACGGCGGCATGGACGAGCCCGAGGTGAAAATCATCGACGTGTTCATCTGCAAGCTCCGCAAAAAGATCGAAAAAATCACGCCCGAAGGAGGCAACTGCATCGAAACGGTCTGGGGACGCGGCTATGTGCTGCGCGATCCGGCAGCCGGTTCGGGCAAGGAAAGCGCCAACGCGTAACAGTTAAAGGGTTCTTCCCGAAAGAACGGCTGCATTCGTGCAGCCGTTTTTTTGTGGTGCTGCGGCATAGACCCCCTGCATACCCTCGACCGGCTGCAGCGCCTCGGTCAGCCCCAGCACAGTTTCTGCCCCGCCCAACAGCAGCACACCCCCCGGCTGCAGCGCCGCATGCAGGTTGTGCAACACGCGTATCTTGGTTTGCACGTCGAAATAAATCAGCACGTTGCGGCAGAAAATAATATCGAACAGGCCGAGGGGCCGAGCGCTGTCGAGCAGGTTGAACGGGCGGAAAGAAACTTTTTCACGCAACGCCGGACGCACGCGCCAGCCGTGTTCTTCCTTCTCGAAATGCCGCATCAGCTGCTGCACCGGCAACCCGCGCTGCACCTCGAACTGCGAATAGATACCAGCATCAGCTTTGGCAAGAATGTCGTTCGACATATCGGTCCCGAGAATCTCGTATTTCCAGCTGGCAAGCGGCATCTCGTGCAAGAGCATGGCGATGGAATAAGGCTCCTGCCCGCTGGCGCAGGCAGCGGACCAAATGCGGAATTTCTTTTCCACAGCGCGCGCAGCCAGCAGCGGCGGCAAAATATCGTCCTTCAGCCGCTGGAATGGCGTGTGGTCGCAGAAAAACGAGGTTTCGGATGTCGCCATCGCCTCCACCACCTCGCGCAGCAGTTTCGCATTGCCGT
>JAYUPV010000444.1:0-3803 GCA_043759865.1 Alphaproteobacteria bacterium
GCAAATTATTTACGGCGTCGCGGGCGCTGCGGTTTTGGGCTGCGGTTTTTGCGCGTTACCTGCGCTGCGGACAAGGTTGGCAACCGCGCCTGCGGGCAGGTTTTTCGACTGGTAGTTCATGTAGTCGAGCTCGGCTGCGATTTCTTCGTGCGAGTAAGTGTTGAGCTTGGGGAACGCAGCAAGCGTCGCATTCGCGCCGTTTTTGGCGATGGAGTCGACAATGACTTCTTCAATCGCCTGATAGCTGTGGCGGAAGTTGTTGCGATGCACGCTTTTGCGCCAGGCGGCGACAAGGCTGTTGTCGGTGAGCGCATCGACCGCGCGGTGCGACACGAAACCGACAGTGTAGACAAGGCCGGTGATGAGTGCGTGGAAGCCGGTCGATGATGCGGCTTCGCCCTTCGTGAGGCCGAGGTTATTGGCGGGGATAAGCTTGCGGGTGAATTCCTTTTCGACCTCACGGCTGGCGGTTTCGTCGGTCATGCGGTCTTTGTTGTTCAGCTTCCACAACTTTTCCGCCCAGTCGCGCAGTATGTATTCGACGAATTCGTGGCCGACGGCGGTTTTTTGCGGCTTGGTCATGGGGCTTTCTCCTGATATTTCTTACGGGTTCAGCTGTCGTTTTTGCACGGCTACCGGTGCTGCCGGTGCGGAGAGGTCTTGCACCGTTTTGCTGCGTGCTGATTGCAGCAGGAAGCTTTCTTTCAGGGCGGGATACTTTGCCATGATGTTGTCGAAAAGTGGGGATTGCGCGATGGAAAGGAAATTGCCTGCTTTCGATGCCTCGCCGATGAGGCCCGTGGCCGCGTTGCGAACCTGCTGCGCGGACTTGAGGCCCGTATCTTTTTTCTCGCGCATGAAGGAGGTCGCAATGCCGGTGACGCTGGAAGTCCCAAAGCCGACGATTGTTCCCCACAACAATACAACGCCGAGCGGTGCCGCGACAAAGGGGGCGACGATAGCGGCGCCGAGGACGCCAAGCGGGATGAGGCTGAAAGCGAACCTCATCGGATGTGAGTCGTGGTCGTGGTTAAATCCGGCTTCGCGTGCATCCTGACCCAGTTTTTCCGCCGCGAGGACGCGTTCCGCCACGTCTTCAATCTTGCGCGTCTCTTCGAGCCGCTGTTCAAGAGCGACAAACTGTTCGCCCTTTGTGTTCATGGAAAGCAGTATTGTGTAGGGCTTTTTAATGGAATCAACGATGGTGCGGAACATGGAATTCACGATTTTCTCCTGCGTATTGGTACAGGTGTTATGACACAGGTGGCATTTATATGTCAATACAGGCGGAAAAAATCTAGACTTTACAGCCGCTTGTCGCGCGGGTGAAATCACGAAGCAAGGATATGGAGCGAGATTAAACCGTCACATCCAGCCAGATGCGGAAGCAGCGTTCCACCACTTGCGCGAGGAAGCCGATCTGGTCGATGGCCTGGTCGGGGCTGAAGGCTTCGGGGTCGCGGGAGCCGAAGGCGATGATGCCGGCGGGGGTGTTGGTGGAAATTTCAAGGCGCAGCAGCGCGTGGCTTTTGACAAGGCCGGCACCGGGGCCGAAAATGTCTTCGTGCCCGTTGATGTTCGGCTGCAGCAGCGCGTCGCCATCGGCGAGCCAGCTTTTGACAAAGCCCTGACGGGCGAAACGGATGCCTGATTGATTGATGAACGGCACTTCTTTCGACGTCGATTCAATCACGAGGTTGACGGTGTCGACATCCAGCAGCACGGGCAGGTCTTGCGTAACGGTCTCGATGAATTCCTCGAAAGTTTCGGCCTCCAGTATCACCAGCACGGCGGTCTGCACGCGGCTCTGGTTGTTCATGTTGGCGCGGAAAGTTTCGATGAGTTCTTTTTGCACCTTGTGGGCGTTCGACTTGTCCGATTTCAGGCGCTCCACGAGAGCCTGCTGGAAATCGACCACGCCCTTGCCGTGTTTCTGGCCGGGCGAGGAAAGCTCTTCCAGCAATTCGGGGTTGTCGCGGAAGAAATCTTTTTTCTTCCGCAGGAAGGCGATGACGTCTTCTTCCGAAACTTCCACGGCCACGGCGCTGCTCATGCGGCGTCCAGTATCGTCTGGCCGGTTTTCTGCCAGTCGGCGACGAAGGCGGCGAGGCCCTTGTCGGTCAGCGGGTGCGCGTAAAGCTGACGGATGACTTTCGGCGGGATGGTCGCGACATGCGCGCCCATTTTCGCCGATTCAACAAGGTGGATGGGATGGCGGATGGAGGCCACCAGCACTTCGGTTTTGAAATTCGGGTATTGCTTGTAGATGGTCACGATTTCCTTGATGAGCAGCATGCCGTCTTGCCCCACATCGTCGAGACGGCCGACGAAGGGCGAGATAAAGGACGCGCCCGCTTTCGCGGCGAGGATGGCTTGCGCTGCCGAGAAGCAGAGCGTGACGTTGACGGGCGTGCCTGCGTCGGAAAGAACTTTGCAGACTTTCAGGCCGTCGGGGGTCAGCGGCACTTTTACCGCGACGTTCTTGGCGATCTTGGCGAGCTTCTGGCCTTCTTTCAGCATGGTCGCGTAATCGGTGGCGGCGACTTCCGCGCTGACGGGGCCTTTCACGACCGCGCAGATTTCCTCGATAAGTTTGAGGAAGTTCTTGCCGGAGGCGGCGATGAGCGAGGGGTTGGTGGTCACGCCGTCCAGCAGGCCGGTTGCGGCTAAGTCCTTGATTTCGGCGATGTCGCCGGTGTCGACGAAGAATTTCATGTGCACGTTCCCTCTGTAAAGTCTTCCTTTTGAAGCTGGATTATAGTACCCAAGGACTATGTCTCAATCTAGCCTTTTAATAGAGGATGCCAAACCTTCCGGCAAGAGGGCGCAGGTGCTTGTGCCTTTCCCGTTATCAAGGGCTTACGACTACTTGCTGCCATCCGGCATGGCGGCGGTGGCGGGGGATTACGTAAGAGTCCCGCTCGGAAAGCGCGATACGCTCGGCATTGTCTGGACAATGTCCGATGACGCCGGAGGCGTGGGAGATGAAGCCAAAAAATTCGACCCCGCGAAGCTGAAGGCCATCCAGCAGAAATATTTGTTCGAGCCGATGCCGCAGGTGCATCGCCAGTTCATCGAATGGGTCGCGCGCTACACGATGTCTGATCTGGGTAGCGTACTGAAAATGAGTTTAAGCGCGCCCGAAGCGCTGCAGCCGCCGAAAGCGGCCAGCGCCTATACGCTCACCGAAAATATCCCGCAGAAACTTCCCGCAGCGCGGCAGAAAATTGTCGATCTTTTGAAAGACGGCGTGCCGCGCAGGGCCGCCGATATCGCGCGGGAGGCGGGGTGCAGCGCCGTTGTCGTGCGTTCGATGGCGGGGGCGGGGCAGCTGGCCGCTGTCGTTCTCAACCCGCCCGCGCCATGCCGCGATGTTGATTTGACTCCGAACAAGCTGTCCTTTTCCGGCGACCAGAAAACGGCGGCGGATGCCTTGCAAAAACTGGCGACCGCCCAGCAATATGCGGCGGTGCTGCTCGACGGCGTGACGGGTGCGGGCAAAACCGAAGTTTATTTCGAAGCGGTGGCCGAGGCGTTGCGGCAGGGCAAGCAGGCGCTGATACTGCTGCCGGAAATTTCATTGTCGGCGCAGTTTTTGGAAAGATTTGAAAGACGCTTCGGCGTGCAGCCTGCGCTGTGGCATTCCGAAGTGTCGACAGCGCAACGGCGCGTGACCTGGGCGGGCGTGGCGGAGGGCAAAACCAAAGTCGTGGTCGGTGCGCGCTCGGCGCTGTTTTTGCCGTATGCAGATTTAGGCCTTATCGTTGTCGACGAAGAACACGACGCATCGTACAAGCAGGAAG
>JAYUPV010000445.1:0-3769 GCA_043759865.1 Alphaproteobacteria bacterium
AAGCGCGACCAGCTGCGCCTGACCGCCGCCATGATCGACCTCGATTTCTTAAAGCAGGTCAACGACACCTACGGCCACAAGGCCGGCGATATCGTGCTAAAGGGGGTGGCCGAGCTGCTGCGAAAGCAATGCCGCCAGACAGATGTGGTCGTCCGCTATGGCCTCGATGCCTTCGCCATACTCGCAGTCAACCTCGCGGATGACAGTATACAAATGTTCTTCGACCGCGTGCGCAAGGCTGTCGAGACGCTGGAATTTACCTACATGGGCAAGTCCATCAAGACAACGGCGAGCTTCGGCGTGTGCCACGGCCTGCGCGGGTCGCTCGAGGCGATGATGAAGGAAGCAGACGACCTTCTCACGCTCGCAAAAAAGAACGGCCGCAACCGTGTTGAAATCCGCACCGAGGTTAAAACCGGCGAAACAGGGGCAAAAAAATGATAGATGCAAGATTGCAGGAACTGGCGTTCCTTATTGTCGATGACAGCCGCGTGGTCATTAAAATGACACGCATGATGTTGGCCGATCTCGGCATCACCAATGTCGACCACGCCGAAAGCGCCGCCGAAGCCGAAGAAAAAATGTCGGCAAAGCGTTACGACATCCTGTTCCTCGACTGGCGCATGACGGGCAAAAGCGGCGTCACGCTCATGCAGCATTACCGCGAAGACCGTTCGTATGACACCGTCGCTTTCGTCATCGTCTCGGGCGAAGGCGGGCAGCGGTATATTCAGGAAGCCATGAAATCGGGTGCGACCGCCTATATCGTCAAGCCCTTCAAGCCAGACATGCTCGAAGACAACCTCGGCAAAGTGACAAAATGGCTGGAACAGCGCGGACGCTTCGGCAAGCAGGAAGCCGCTTCCTGAAAATTACCGGATATTCATGTTTACGGGCGACAGCAGTTTCGATCTGATCGACAGCCCCTTCACATGAACGGCCGACAACGCACCCCAAATACCGATTTTTCCGTCATCCCGCTTGAACTCCACTATTCCACCAGATTATTAAAACTTCTGCGGAGTCAAACGTCACCTTGGCTTGAAAACGTGAATTTTCAGAAACCCGCGCTTGACGCCAGCCGCAGCCGCCTGTCCTTATCCCCTTGTTGATAGGCAGCGGGAATAGGCTAAACTGTTTGGCATGAGCGAGGCTCCATTCATGGCGCGCTGCGCCGCACGACTGTGTTTTGCCGTTGCATTGCTGGTGGCCCCGGCACAGGCAATGGCGGCGACGTTGACGGCGGACGACCTGATGAACATGCCGCTCGAAAAACTGGTCAATATCGAGGTGCTTGTAACAGGCGCCTCTAAATACGCCGAGAAAGCAAGCGAAGCGCCCTCGATTGTCGAGGTGCTGACGGCGGAGGACATCCACACCTATGGCTGGCGCACGCTGGGCGACGCCATCAACGGCCTGCACGGTGTGTATATCAGCAACGACCGCCAGCATAGCACGCCCGGCGTGCGCGGCTTTTCACTGACCTCCACGTCCAACTCGCGGCTGCTTGTCATGATCGACGGCCACCGCATGAACGAAAACGTGTATGACTCCGCCTATGTGGGCAGGGAATTCATGCTGGACATGGGGCTTGTGGATCACATCGAATATATCCCGGGCCCCGGCTCGTCCATATACGGAGCGAACGCCATGATGGGCGTGGTCAACGTCGTCACGAAGAAAGGCAGCGACATCAACGGCACGGAAGTTTCACTCGCGGGCGGCACTTTCAGAACCGCCGAAGCGCGCGGAACCTACGGCAAGACCCTCTCGAACGGTGTCGATGTCCTGCTTTCCTCGTCGGGCTTTTACAGCCGCGGCCCCGAGAACCTGCAGTACTACACGTTTCTGGGCAACAACGGCCTCGCCCATGACCTGAATGACGAATCCAACCGCAGCTTTTTCGCCAAGGTGCAGGCGGGCGACTTCACCTATACCGGAGGCTATGTCAGCCGCTACAAGCAGGTTCCGACGGGCGCCTATTCGACGTTTTTCGGCATGCCCGGCTACGAGACGACCGACCAGCAGGCCTATGGCGAAATGAAATACCACACGGCCCTCAACGGAAACACCCAAGTTGACCTGAAGGGCTTTTACCACTGGTACGATTCCGTCACCTACTGGCCCTATGACTGCGGCCTTTTCATCTGCCCCTATGCCAGCACCTATCAGGGCGACTGGGCGGGCGGGGAAATCACGCTTGTCTCCACTGCCTTTGACCGCCAGACAATCGTGGTCGGCGCGGAGTTCCAGTACGACCTGAACCAGCGGCTGAGAGACCGCTTCTTTTTCGTCACCGGGCAGAACACCAACCGCTCCGGCATCCGCAGCGGGCTTTACGCGCAGGACGCCATCAGCCTGCGCGACAATCTGGTGCTGAATCTCGGCTTGCGCCTCGACCAGCACCACCTGACCGACAAGGTGCAGCTGAACCCGCGTCTCGGGCTTATCTGGAGCCCTGTACCCTCGACAACAGTGAAGCTGCTCTACGGCTCCGCCTTCCGCGCGCCCGATGTGTGGGAAACCGACTACGATTTCGGCGCGCCCGGCACCACCGCCCCCAGCGAGGAGCATATACGCAACTACGAGGCGGTCGTCGAATGGAGAGGCGCGAGCGGCGTCAAGCTCACGGGCTCGGCGTTTTACAACGCCTTCAACGACATGATCACCAAGGACTACAATCCGCTCAGCCCGACCTATCTGCAGTACGTCAACACCGGCAATCTAGAATCCGTTGGTGTCGAGTTCGGCGCCGAGAAAAAATGGGACAACGGACGCGAGCTGAAGCTCAATTTCAGCCACAACGAATACCTTGCCTTCGACGGCACGAACTGGGGCGCCGTCGACGCCCCCAACAACGTCGCCAAGCTCAGATATGCCGAACCGCTGTTCGGCGGCAGAGCGAAGCTCGGCATCGAGGATGTTTTCGTCAGCGAGCGCGTGACTATATATTATACCACCGAGGCCAACCCCTATCACCTCGTCAATGCGAACATCACTTCGAGCAGTGCTCTCAACGATATCCTGCCGCCCGGCACCGATGTTTCGCTCGGCATCTACAACGTGCTCGATTCACCCGTGGAAATGACCGCCGGTCCGCCGCACATTCAGGACAACATCCCCATGAACGGCCGGAGCGCGCTGCTGACGCTGCGGAAAACGTTTTAGAACTTGCACCGCACAGGCGCGGCGGCGTCTTGCTCTTTCAAAAAACCGGCGATTGTTTTGACGAGCCCGAATGTATCGGGATAGGCTTGCGAGAGCTTGTTTGAATCATGCCCGTGCGCCTCGGCCCATAGCTCCGCGAAAACTTCGCGGCGGGCGCGCTGTTCGTCCTGAACGCCCATCCGCTCACCGTTAAACTCACGCGGCATGTAATAGCCGAGCTTGCGGATTCTTTCCCTGCTGACCGGCCTGTGGACAGAGGCAAGCCGCGCGAGATCAGCCTTGAATACGGCAAGAAAATCCGGGCGGTTGCTGAGGCGCGATTTTCCCTCCGCGTCCCTGCTCTCAAAGCTGAATTCGCCGAGCATGCTGTCGATCATGTGACCGGTTTCGTGGTTGATGACGCGGAACAGATCGCGCTGCGACCGCACCCAGCGCTGGGCGGCATAAGTGCCATCGGACTTTCTTTTAATTCCGTTGCCTTTTTCAAAAGGCAGGTAAAGGCGGCGCTCCACCTCCATATACAGCCCGAAATCCTCGAACCAGTTTCTCTCGACGGCCAAAGCAGGCACGGCTTCGACAAGCGCGTGCTGCGTGAAAACAT
>JAYUPV010000446.1:0-5129 GCA_043759865.1 Alphaproteobacteria bacterium
TTCTGTGGAATTATTGTCGGAGCGCGGAAATGGCGTTATAATGGAGAATAGAAGGGATATTTACGGCCCTTCCAAGGAGGATTGCCACTAATTGATGACTCTTCATAAACAACACGCCAAGTTATGAAGCGCGGGCCTGCTGAGATGCAGCCTGCGTTTTGTGTTTTTATGATGTCGTTTTGATGTATTATTGGATAAACAAAAGGGGGAATTGACCATCGCAACCAAAATCAAAAAGGCCGGCCTCGTAAAGACCGCCGCCAACAAATCAGGCACAGCAGCAAATAAATCCGGCGCAGCGGCGAAACCCGCGAAAGCAGCCGCAAAACCCAAGCACAAATTATACGACCTCATCATGGCCGCCATTGATCAGGACAAGGGCGAGAACGTGGTTTCAATCGACCTCGCGGGCAAGACCGCGATTGCCGATTACATGGTCATCGTCACCGGTAAATCGACACGCCAGGTTGTCGGTATGGCTGAAAAGCTGCGCGACAAGCTCGCGAAAGAAGGCATCAAGGCGCGTCTTGAAGGCGAAGACACAGGCGACTGGGTGATCGTGGATGCGGGCGACGTTATCGTCCATCTCTTCCGCCCCGAAGTGCGCGAGTTCTATAACCTCGAAAAGCTCTGGGCCGCCGATTTCTCCACCGTCGATTACACTTTGTATCAGGCGGGCAACTAACCCTCCCACATTGCTTCTTTGCAACCTCGGGCTTTGTCCGGGTTCCCGTGATTTTATAAAATGAAAATCCGCATCATTGCCGTCGGAAAACTCAAGAACTCGCCTTTACTTGACGTCTGCGCGGAGTATATCAAGCGTATGAACTGGCAAGTGAGCGTGAATGAGCTCGACGCGCCGAAAGGTTCCACAAGCGCGCAGGAAGCGCCGTTGATTTTGAAGGCGCTGCCGCCCAAGGCTTTCGTGGTGGCGCTTGATGAACGCGGCGAAACTTTGACCAGCCCCGACTTTGCAAAAAAAATTGGCAAATGGGGGCAGGCCGCACCGGAGCTTGTTTTCCTTATTGGCGGCGCAGATGGTTTCGATAACGCTGTACGGGAAAAGGCCGGATATTTGATGTCCTTCGGCAAACAAACATGGCCTCATATGCTGGTTCGGGTTATGCTATTGGAACAGGTCTACCGCGCCCAGCAGATCATCGCCGGGCATCCTTACCACCGGAACTAGCACCACAGGAAATTCAAGCGGATGCAGGGGATTACCAAAGCGATACTGTTATGCGGCGCGGCGGCCATGATTGGCTGCGCGTCTCCCGCGCTTGCAAAAAATTTCACGGCGGAAATCGGCCAGAAACAAGCAGAGCAAGCGGCGCTTGAAAAAAAATCAAAAGAACTCGTTTCCGAAGTCGGCGACCTGAAAACCAAGCTCGTCACCACCGCGCGCGTTTTGCGCGACACCGAAAATCAGGCGGCATCGAGCGACAAAGCGTTGAAAGACCTGCAGGCGCGAAAATCCGAAACCCTGGAAAAACTTTTCAAGGAACACGCGGCGCTCGGCGGGCTTGTGGCGGCGGCTGGGAAATACAACCGCACACCCGTGCCGCAACTGCTGCTGCTTTCCGACCCGCTTGACGCCGCGCGCGCAGCCTTGGTCATGAAAACGCTTATCCCCGCGCTGCACGAACACGCAACCGCGCTGAAATCGCGCATCGCCGATATGGGTCGCATTGAAACCGAAATGGCAGCCTATCGCGCCGAGCAATCCGCGCAGTTCCAGAAATTGAACAAACAGCAGGGCGCGCTCTCGACGCTGCTGCAGGAACGTCAGGTCGCGTATCAAAAAACCGAAGGCGACCGCAAGCAGTACGAAAAAGAAGTCGCCGCGCTCGCCAAAGAAGCGCGCAGCCTCGCCGATCTCGAAAGAAAACTGCAGGAACAGGCAAACCGTGAACGCGCAATCATCCGCAAGCCTGCAATGGCAAAAGCCTCCGGCATTCTGCCTGCCAACATCGTTCCGCCTGTTGCGGGTACGGTTCAGGTCGGCTTTGGCGAAACAGACGATATCGGCGCGACCAGCGAAGGCCTGACCTTTGCCGCGCGCCCCGGCGCGATGGTGGTATCGCCTTTGTCGGGCCGCGTGAAATTTGCGGGACCGTTCCAGAAATACCGCCAGATTTTAATCATCGAGCATCCGGGCGGCTATCACAGCCTTGTCGCCGGCCTCGGCCGTATCGACACCGTCGTCGGCGCTTCGCTTGCGGCGGGAGAGCCCGTTGGCATCGCTGGCGAAACACCCGCCGATTCAAAAATTTACTACGAACTCCGCCGTAACGGAGAACCCGTCAACCCCCGCCCATCCATGGTCGCCCAACGTAAACAGGACAAGAGTTAGAAAATGCGTATCAAATCAATCCTCGCCTCCGCCACCGCCATCGCCGCCGTGCTGGCTTTCACCACTTTTGCCATCGCGGAACAGAAAGATGAAAAAGAACGCAGCGCGGGCGGCGTGTCCGAAACGTACAAGGCCCTCAACCTTTTCGGCGACGTGTTCGAACAGGCGCGCGCCAATTACGTCGACAAAGTGGAAGACAAGAAACTTGTCGAATACGCCCTGAACGGCATGCTGATGAGCCTCGACCCGCACTCGAACTACATGAGCGAGGAAGAGACTAAGGCGATGATGGTGCAGAACCGTGGCGAATTCGGCGGACTCGGCATCGAAGTCACGATGGAAAACGGCGTGGTCAAGGTCGTGTCCCCCATCGACGAAACCCCCGCCGCGCGCGCAGGCCTTCAATCGGGCGACTTGATTGTGGAGCTTGACGGCAAGCAGGTCATGGGCATGACGCTGAACGAAGCCATCGAAAAAATGCGCGGCAAAGTCGGCACCGAAATTATTTTGACCGTCGTCCGCGAGGGCGCGAAAGAGCCGCTGAAATTCCGCCTTGTGCGCGACACCATCCAGATTAAGTCCGTGCGCAGCCGCGTTATAGACGGCAAAGCGGCTTATATCCGCATCACCACCTTTAACGCCCAGACCTTTACCGGCCTGAAAAAGGCCATCGAGGACGCGCAGAAAGAAGCTGGCAACAACCTCATCGGCTACATTCTCGACCTGCGCAACAACCCGGGCGGCTTGCTAGAGCAGGCAATCCAGGTTTCAGATGCGTTCATCGACAAGGGTGAAATCGTTTCCACGCGCGGCCGCAATGCCGACGACATGCGCCGCGACAACGCAACAGCAGGCGACCTCACCAACGGCCTGCCGCTCGTGGTCGTCATCAACGGCGGCTCCGCTTCCGCCTCCGAAATCGTGGCCGGCGCGCTGCAGGACCACAAGCGCGGCATCCTAATGGGCACGCGCAGCTTCGGCAAGGGCTCCGTCCAGACGCTGTTCGATGTGCCGGGCGGCGGCTCTATCAAAATCACCACGGCGCGCTACTTCACGCCGTCGGGCCGTTCCATTCAGGCCAAGGGCATCGTCCCCGACATCGTCGTCGAACGCGCGAAGGTCGTGGCCGAGAAGGAAGGCTTCTCCGAAATCCACGAAGCCGACCTGAAAGGCGCTCTCGCCAACCCGAACGGCGACGACAAGGCCACCGAAAAACCCGAGGAAAAAGTCGAGCCCACGCTGAAGCCCGACGAGGTGAAAGACGAAAAGCCGAAGGAAGACGCCAAGAAGGACGGTAAGAAAACCGTGGGCGACAAGGACGACTACCAGCTCGTCCGCGCGCTTGACCTGCTGACCGGCATCGCCCTGTCGCGCGGCCTCGGCGGCCCGCCCCCGGCTGAAGATACTCCCGTAACGCCGGAGAAAAAATAAGAGAAAGCGGATAATGGGATGGTCGTCTTTTCCGCCGGAACATAAAAAATCCCTTGTCAGGGCGGTCTCCCTTTATGCGTTCGCCGTAGCCGGCGTTGGCGTTTGGGTATGGCTGAATGCGGCTGATACTGTTAAGGACTGGGAAAAACGCACACCTCAGGCCGTCGCAACCGTCAAGACCGTCTATATGACGGGGCAGACGAGCGATGCGGGCGATACGGCAAAGCCTGCCGGTTTTGCAAACGACATCAACATGCCGCCGCCCTCGCCAGGCCAGGGTTATATCACCATCATCATGACCGATATCGGCATGTCGGAGGCCGATACGGGCCGCGCAATGGAAGACCTGCCGCAGGACATGACCCTCGCCTTTTCCCCCTACAGCCCCAATCTCGGCGACTGGCTGAAAAAGGCAAAGGACGCGAACCGCGAAACGCTGATACTCATCCCGATGGAACCGGTGACCTACCCGAAGGATGATCCGGGGCCGCAGGCACTGCTGACGCGCCAGAGCGACGCCGACAATTCGCGCCGCCTCGACTGGGTGCTGCGGCAGGCAGGCGGCTCGGTCGGCGCGATGAACTATATGGGGTCAAGCCTGCTGGCCGACGAAAAAAACCTGACCTCCGTCCTGAATGCGCTTTATAAACGCTCCGCGCTGTTCGTCGAAAACCCGCAAGGGTCTGAATCCCTCGCCGAAGTGGTGGCGGAACGCACCAGCACGCCCTATTTGCAGGCCGATATCAGCATCGACAAAAGCGCCGCCGAGCTTGACGTGCAGCAGCAGCTGCTGAACCTCGAAAACCTCGCCAAGAAGCGCGGCTATGCCGTGGGCATCGCGCAGCCCTACCCCGTGACTTTCGGCATCCTGAAAAGCTGGGCGGCGACGCTCGACCGGCGTGGCATCAAGCTGGTGCCGCTGGTGTCATTGTGGAAGGCAAAATCGCGGCAGGGAAACGAAGCGCCTGCCCCACTTGCGCCTGTTCCTATCGCGCCCTAGAAAAGTTTTTTGAAAGCAGACGGCCATGTCGAAACACAAGAACAGCGACGAACACAACCTGAAAGACTACCGCCCCGGTGTCGGCATTGTGCTGTTCAACGCCGAAGGAAAAGTTTTGGTGGCAGAGCGGCTCGACAACCCCGGCGCATGGCAAATGCCGCAGGGAGGCATCGACAAGGGCGAAGAGCCGGATGTGGCCGTGTTCCGCGAAATGAAAGAGGAAATCGGCACGAAAAAAGCCCGCATCCTCGGCCAGATGGATGAATGGATCACCTACGACATCCCCGAGCGCACGGCGAAACGCCCTTGTCGATGCCTCCCTGCGGCATTTGCCATGCGCCGGGG
>JAYUPV010000447.1:0-2503 GCA_043759865.1 Alphaproteobacteria bacterium
CTGCAGTCGGACGCGCAGACCTTGCAGATCACCGACCGCAACGGCAGGCCGCTGACGATTTCCTACCAGAACCGCTGGAATGTCTACGACAACCTGCACCTGCACGAAATCCCCGCGTTGCTGCAACAGGCCTTTGTGGCTTCCGAGGACAAGCGGTTTTTCGAGCATGGCGGCGTGGACTGGCAGGCGCGGGCGAGCGCCGTTATGCAGAACACCAAATCGCGCAAGGTGCTGCGCGGTGCGTCGACCATTACCGAGCAGGTTGTTCGCATGATTAACCCGCGCCCCCGAACCCTGTGGTCGAAATGGGTGGAAGGGTGGGAAGCGGCGCTGCTCGAGCGCGGTTATTCAAAGGCGGAAATTCTTGAATTCTACCTCAATCAGGTTCCCTATGCCTCCAACCGCCGGGGCGTGGAGCAGGCGGCGCGGCATTATTTCGACCGCGATGTCTCGACCCTGACGCAGAAAGAGATGCTGGCGCTGGCCGTTCTCGCCCGCGCGCCGTCGTCCTATGATCTTTATAAAGACAGCACGAAAATAGATGCTGCCATCGGCCGCCTTGCCGCAGCAATGCAGCTGCGCGGCACGCTTGCGCCCGCAGATGTTGCCGGCATGGCCTCGCAGCCTTTCTTCCTCGCCCGCCCGTCCGCCCCCGTGAATGCCGAGCATTTTGCGGTTTACGCCCGTAACCACGGACCAAGTGCGGGCAAGGCCATTCGCTCCACGCTCGATGCGAATTTACAGGCGACGGTGCAGCGCATCCTTGACGACCGCGTGCGGACTTTGTCGCGCCGCAACCTGCACAATGCCGCAGCCCTCGTTGCCGACCATACGACAGGTGAAATACTGGCATGGGTGGTGGCAGGCGCAGGAAACCCAGAGACTCCCGGTGGACGCATTGATGCCGTGACCGTGCCGCGTCAGCCGGGCTCGGCGCAAAAACCGCTGCTCTATGCCCTTGCCCTCGATAAAGGCTGGACGCCAGCGACAATCATCGAGGACGCGCCATTGTCGGAGGCTATCGGCACCGGCCTGCATAACTTCAAGAACTACAGCAACAATTATTACGGACGCATCACGCTGCGCGAGGCGCTGGCGAATTCGCTGAACATTCCGGCAATCGTGACAGTCAACTATGTCGGCAAGGAAAAATATCTCGCGGCGCTGCATCGCCTCGGTTTCGCAAGCCTCGACCGTGGTGCAGATATTTACGACGAAGGTCTTGCGCTCGGCAATGGCGAGGTGACGCTGCTTGAAATGGTGCAGGGCTTTTCGGCGCTGGCCAATCGCGGCCTGTCGCGCCCCTTGCGCTTCATGATGGACGATACCGGCGGTGCGCGCGCGGAACAGGTCTATTCGCCCGAGGCCGCATCGCTGATTGGCAATATTTTGTCCGACCCGTGGGCGCGGCGGCTGGAATTCGGCGGCGGCAGCGTGCTGAACTTTCCCGTGCAGACCGCCGCGAAAACCGGCACGTCGACCGATTACCGAGATGCCTGGACTCTCGGCTATAACCACAAATATGTCGTCGGGCTTTGGATGGGCAATCTCGACCGCGCCCCGACCGACGGCATCACCGGCTCGACCGGACCCGCGCTTGCCATGCGCAGCATTTTCAGCGAATTGAACCGCAACGTACAATCAGGACCGCTGTGGCTGTCGCCGGAACTGGTCAAAAAAGATATCTGCGTTGAATACCCGCGCGATGCCGCGCGCTGCTATGTGCGGTCGGAGCTGTTCATGCCTGGAACGGCAAGTGCCACGGCGCACGAACAGGCGCAGCGGTTTGAAATCGTGAAACCGACGCAGGGCCTGCGTATGGCAGTCGACCCGCGCATCCCGATGGACCGGCAGAAATTGCCCTTCACCATGCGCGGCCTGCGCGCCCAGCAGACGGTGGAATGGATACTTAACGGCAAGACGCTCGGCATGTCGGGAGAGAAATTCATGTGGCCGCTGTCGCGCGGCAAGTTCACGCTGTCGGCGCGCGTGCTGGAGGGCGGCAAAGCCGTCCATGAAACACCGGAAATCGAATACAACGTCAGGTAACGGGTTTTTTATAGCGGATGAGCGTCGTGGTTGCGGCATAGGCGCGTTCGAAATCGTTGCCGAGCGCCTTGTGGAAAGGCCACAGGATATAGCGCAGGGGAGAGAACAGCCGCAGAAGTTTTTTTAGCGCGCGCAGCACTTTTTCATCCCTGTAAATTTCAAGGTATGATTCATAGGCTTCTTCGATGATTCCGGGGCATTGCTTTTCAAAGTGAGCCACCGTGCAGAGGAACAGCCACAGGTCGCGCGCCTTCAGGGCATGGGGAGGGATGCCGCCGGCGTCGATATCTTCCTCGAAATCGATAAAGCCGATTGTGCCGTCTTTCATCAGCGTCATGTCGTTCAGCTTGGCGCGGCCGTGGGCAAGGCCTGCCTTGTGCAGCTTTGCCACCGCCTCGGCGCAGTCGCAGATGATATCGGTGATAGCGTCGGGGCTGAGTGATGTGTCTTTTTG
>JAYUPV010000448.1:0-2054 GCA_043759865.1 Alphaproteobacteria bacterium
CAGGCAAAACCAAAGTAAAGGTGCTGCCCGCACCCTTTCTGCTGGAAACATGGATTTCACCGCCCATCATATGCGCGAATTTGCGTGCGATGGTAAGGCCGAGCCCCGTGCCACCGTAATGCCGGTCGGTCGCGCCGTCTTCCTGCTGGAACGCCTCAAAAATGCTGTTCAGCTTGGCCTCGTCAATGCCGATGCCCGTGTCTGTCACGGAAAATGCAACGGCGTTTGCGGTGTCCAGCGTGGCGCGCTGCATCCGCAAAGTCTTGTCAGGCCGCGCGACAGACAGCGTTACCGCGCCCTTTTCCGTGAACTTGAAGGCGTTGGAAAGCAGGTTTTTCAATATCTGCTCCACGCGCTGGGTGTCGGTGTAAATAGCGGCTGGCAGCCCCTCATCCACGCGCACATGGAAGGCAAGTCCTGTTTCCTTCACGACCGGACCGAATTGCGGCTGCAGCCGCCGGACAATGCCGTTGACAGGTGCGTCATCCATGATGATGTTGAGCTTGCCGGCCTCGACTTTCGACAAATCGAGAATGTCGTTGATGAGGTTCAAAAGTTCGAGCCCGCCGTTGTGGATGATGCGCGCCTCCTCCACCTGCTCGGCGGTCAGGTTGCCGTCCTCGTTCCCCGCCAGGCTACGCGCCAGTATCAGAAGACTGTTGAGCGGCGTACGCAGTTCATGCGACATATTGGCGAGAAATTCGGATTTGTATTTTCCGGCCAGTTCCAGTTCGCGTGCTTTTTCTTCTATCAACTGCTTGCTTTCGTTCAACTCGCGCGATTTTTGACGTATCTGGGCGTTTTGTTCTTCGAGCGCTCGGGTTTTTTCTTCCATTTCCTCGTTCGAGGCCTCCAGTTCTTCCTGCTTGGTTTTCAGCTCTTCCTCGCTGCGCTGCAGTTCCTCTGCTGTCATGCGCGCTTCTTCGAGCAGTTCCTCGGTCCGCATGCTGGCGCTGATGCTGTTGATGATGACGCCCGCGTTGAAGCACAGCTGTTTCAGGAACGACATATGCACATCGGTGAACGCGCCGAGCGAGGCAAGCTCGATCACGCCCACCAGCGTGTTTTCAAAAACCACCGGCAGCAACAACATGTGCCTCGGCCGCGCGCCGCCAAGGCCGGAGGAAATGGCGAGGTAGTCGTCGGGAATGTCGGGCACATGCCGTATGCTCCGGTCCTTGGCGCATTGGCCGACAAGCCCTTCGCCCCAATTGACCGACTGCTGCGCCCCACCCCTATCCTTGAAGCCGCTTGCACCTGCGAAAGCCAGCGTTTCCGCGCCACGTTTCGCGGATTGCTGGCCGAAGCTGCTGCTGATATACAGCACGCCCACCTGCGCTTCGACAGCGGCGGTCAGTTTTTCCATGAGCGCGCTTGCGAAAGCACCGAGGCTCTTGAAGCCGAGGATTTCCTGCGAAATGCGAACCTGGCTTTCCTTCACCCATTCTTCTTCGACCTTTTGCTTTATCATGGCCTGAAATTCGCGCGCCAATACGCCCACTTCGTCGGGCGATGCCGTCGGCAGGGAAATGTTTTTTTCACCCTTGCGGTAACGCACCACGGCATCCGCCACCTGATTGAGCGGACGGATGGAAAGGCGCAGCAAAAAAAAAACGCGGCGGCGCCAGCGGCAAGCGCGATGCTGCAACTGAAGACAAGCCCCGTGCGCTCCACCTCGGCGGTCTTGCCGGTGATGTCGCGGTAGGGTGCTTCCAAGGCGATACCCAGATAATTGGTCGGGTCCAGAGGGTCGAGCCGGTATTTTTTAAACGTGAAAATATTGCCTCTGTCCTTGTCCTGCGGCAAATGCACGGCATGCGCCTGTGTTTCATCGGCCATGATGCCCGTGACCCATGCGTTATCTGACTGGATACGATGGAGATGGTCGAGCGCCGTGGCGTAAAGCCGCGACGGGTCGGGATTGACGAGGTAATCCCCGCTGGCATTGGTGATATATAGTGTGCGGTCAGCCAGCAGTTCTTTACGCAGATCGGCCAGTATGCGGCTGAAATCGACACCGATGACCACGATGCCGAAAAGCTCCTTGTCAGGCG
>JAYUPV010000449.1:0-8366 GCA_043759865.1 Alphaproteobacteria bacterium
CGCGCTCCACTTGGGGGCGAGCTTCATCAGCTTATCAATATTTCCGCCCTTACTTCCTGCGCTACCAGCGCTGCGCGCATCGAGCGCGAACACATGCGCGGTCAGCGGCGCGTTCAGCCGGTGCAGGTAGGTATCGACGATAACCTCGTCGATTTCGGCGGGGCGTTTCAGGTGGAACAGCGCCTGTTCGCCGCAGCCCGTGCGCGCCGATTCCCAGCCGAACATGTGCATCTGCTGGCGATCGCCCGCGACGGCCCGGTCGGGCACGCCGTAATGGATGTTGGATACATGCGTGATTTTCGCGCCTTCCAGCAGGTTGCGGCGTGCCGGTAGCTGTTCTTCCGTCTCCTCGCCGAACAGGTTGATTTGCGAAAGGCCGCCTTCGTAATAAATTTCGACATAGCATTCGGTGGCGATGGCGGGTTTCACCTTGAACACATGCCCTGCATCAGGCTTCAGGGGTTCGCGATTGAGCGCCTGCACCTGCGTACCGGTGAAATCGTCAACAAGGAAAACCGAAACGGCGCGCACCTGGTTGCCGGTGTACCACTTGGTCGAGATGGTGAGGGTGTCGATAACGGCGCGTTTTTTCAGGCCCACCAGCATCCAGCCATGCGCGTTGTGGTCGTATTCCAGCATGTCGCCAGCGGGGGCGACGGTGGTGGCGGTATGGCGGCGCGATTCAAAGCCCCAGTATTTTTTGCCCATATGCGTGAAATCTTTGCGGCAGTCTTTCGGCGCGGTCGCCAGCACCGCTTCGTGCGGATTGGTGAAATCCGATTCCGAATAGGCGATGAGAATGGCGGGGAGGGGCTTGCGCGCCGATTTCTTTGCCGCTTTTTTCGGGGTCTTGTTCTTGGGGGCTTTTGCCATGACAGTATCCTTTGTTTCTGTCCCGATTTATGCAACTATTGGCCGTGTATTGCAAGCCCGAGGAACGCCCGTGAAACAGCGCATTTTAAAGCCCGAACCCCTCACCGCCGCCGACTTCGCGCCCTTTGGCGACGTGCTGGAGGTGGGGACAGCGAAGGAAATCCGCAATATCAACTACGGCAACACCCAGCGTTTCCACGATATCGCGCGGCTGGATTTGCAGGGCGAAAACGGCACGCCGCTTGCCAGTATTTTTCGCTCGAAGCCCCTGCCGCGTCCCATCCAGATAAAGGTGATGGAACGCCACCCGATGTCGAGCCAGGCGTTTTACCCGCTGAACAGCCATCCCTTCATGGTGGTGGTTGCGCCTGCGGGCGATTTTGATGCGGCAAAACTGCGCTGCTTCCTCGCCGGGCCGCAGCAGGGGGTGAACTACGCGCGCGGCACATGGCACCATTACAGCCTCGCGCTTGATCAGGTCTGCGATTTCATGGTCATCGACCGGGGCGGGCCGGAGCGCAACCTTGACGAGGTGTATTTCGAGGGCGACGACATTCTGGCTATAGAATATTGACAGAAGTCAGAAGAACGCCCGTTCAAATGCCAAATCTTCTTTAATTAACAGCTTCTTAAGCCGCAGCAGCTATCGTTGGAAAAGATTTTCCAAGGATATGGCCTGTTTGTGGCGTCTTAAGGTTAATAGGCATTTATTACGAATGAGGGTTGTCATGCAGTTTCTGGCTTTTTTTGGTCTTGTCCTGTCGCTGCTGGTACCAACCGCAGCCCATGCCTTCAGCGTCTCCGACCTTGAAACGGCGGATAAATATTACGCGGAAAAATCCTATCAACTGGCCGCCGCCGAATACGCCAAATTCCTCGGTGACAAGAGCGATGAAAAACTGCAGCGCGAAGTTTCCTTCAAATGGGGCGACAGCGTGCTGCAGGCGAAAGACGAAGCCGCCCGCGAAAAAGCCGAAAAGGAACTGGCGGAACTGGTGGATGGTAAAGACCACGACCGCTGGTGGGCGGAAGCGGGCGTTTCTCTCGCCACGCATTACACCGAGCGCGACGGCTATGGCCGCATGAATGACATTAAAAAATGGCTCGATGACGCGCGCGACTGGTGGGCGGGTTCAAGTGACACCGATCTTGCGCGCCCGAAATTTATCGGCATCAGTTTCCAGCTGGCCGATTTTGTCACCACGCGCTGGGGCTGGTACACGAGCGATATCCGCCCGATACGTTTGGGCGAAAAAACCGTTGCGCCTGCCACTCCCGTGCAGGGCAACGCTACGCTGGTGATGCTGTTCGAGGAAGTTTTAAAAGTCGCGAAAGAAGACGCCGACAAGGCGCATGCGCATTACGGCCTTGCCATGTCTTACATGCAGAATTATTCCGGCGACCAGAAACTGCGTGACAGGGCGATAGATGAGTTTGAAAAAATTACCGAAGATTTCGAGGAAACCGAATGGGCTGATGATGCCTATTACCAGCTCGGCCAATACCTTGAGAATTACAAGCAGGACTACGTGAAGGCTGTCGAGGCCTATCAGGAACTTTTCGGGCATTTTAAAACCGGCCAGTCGCAATGGCTGGACGACGCGAAGCGCCGCGTTGAGAATATCACCACGGCGCAGCTTTCCGTCAACACCGGCAATAATTTTATCCCCGGCTCGGAAATTCAAATCAGCATGAGCTGGCGCAACGTGAAAGATGTCACTCTGCGCTTCTACCAGTTCGACCTGACGAAAGAGCTGCGCCTGAAGTCCGACAGCAATGGCATGAGCAGCTATAACGAGCTGCTGCAGGACCTTGTGCAGACAGGGCGCTATAAATCTTTCCCCGTCGCGCTTTCCGACGAGCTTGACCTGAAAGACGAAGGCAAGCACATCCCGCACAGCGAATACAAAGGGCTCGCCGAATGGCGGCGCGAAGATGACGCGGAAAAAGCGCAACCGAAACTGGGGCAGTTGCCCGCAGGCGCTTACCTGATGGTCGCAACCTCGGGCGCGGCAGCGCCGGCCTATGATCTTGTGCTGGTCACCGACATCGCCCTTGTTAGCAAAATATCGAAAGACATGGCGCTGCTGTTCGCTATGGATGCGAAAACCGGCAAGCCTGTCGCCAATGCCGACATAAAATACACCTATAGCTATTACGACGACAGCGGCAACACCAGATGGATTGCCGATGAAGGCCGCACAGATGACGACGGCCTCCTGAAAACCGCGCTGCGGAATTCCAGCAACCGCAACTATTCGCCGCAGCACAACCTGTTCGCCGCCGTTTCATCCGAGGGGAAACAGGCTTTCGTGCAGAACAACTATTACCAGTATAACTACAACAACAAAGGCGAATGGTGGCTCTATGCCTTCACCGACCGCCCGGCCTACCGCCCCAATGAAACCGTCAGTTTCAAGGGCATTTTGCGCCAACCGAAAGACGGGCTTTTTACCGCCCCCGCCGGCCTTGAAGTTAAAGCGCGCATTTACGACGCGCAGGGCAAGCAGGTGAAGGAAGGCGCGTACCGCCTGAACGATTACGGTTCTTTCGACGACACGCTGGTGCTGGACGACAAGGCCACGCTTGGCGAATACCGTTTGCAGCTTTACAGCGCCGATTTCAACACCAGCCTTTCATCCGTCTCGCTGTTCCGCCTTGAAGAATACAAGCTGCCCGAATTTGTGGTGAATGTGAAAGCCGAACCGAAGGAAAGCAAAACAGGCATCAGCGCATATCGCCTTGGTGATACGGTCGATGTCGCCATCGACGCGCAGTATTATTTCGGCGGACCGGTGGCAGAGGCCGAGGTTGAATATCTCGTCTACCAGTCGTCTTATTACCGTTATTACCGCCCCATGCGCGCCTATAGCTGGTATTACGACGATATGTATCCGCAAAACAACGGCTATGACGGCTACGGCTCGCTGATCAAGCAGGAAAAAATCAAAACCGGCAAGGATGGCAAGGCGACATTTAAAATCGAAACGCCGAAAGACCAGGGCGACCTGCAATACCATGTCGAAGTGCGCGTGGTCGACAAATCGCGGCGCGAAATTCGCGGCACGAGCGATATCAAGGTCACGCAGACCGCTTTCTTTGCCAATCTGGAACCGAAACAAAGCCTCTATCGCCCCGGCGACAAGGCGCAGGTGCTGATAAAGACCGTGACGGCGAATGACGATCCGGTGGCTGTCGAGGGCAAAGTAACCATCTCGAAAAACAGCTGGCGCGAGCCCGTGATACAGAATGGCGCGGTGGTGAACCCCGCCGGCTATAACGGGCAGGAGATGCTGACCAAATTCGTCAAAACCAACGCGCGCGGCGAGGCGACGTTTGAATTCGAACCGGGCGAAAACGGCTATTATTCGGTGGAATTCACCGGCTTTGACGGCGACAAGACTGTCACGGCTTTGACGAATATCTATGTCTGCGACAGCACGGCCACCAATATCGGCTACCGCTATGGCGGCCTGCAGATCATCACCGAAAAAGACACCTACGCCCCCGGTGAAACCGCGCGCGCCATGATCGTTTCCGACGTGCCGGATACCTATGTGTTGCTGACGGTCGAGAATGATAACATCTACAGCTATAAAATGCTGCATCTCGAGGGCAGCGTGAAACTGGTGGAACTGCCGGTCGGGCAAAACTATACGCCCAACGTGTTTTTCCAGGCTCTCAGCGGCGCGAATTACCAGCTGAAAAATACCGTTTTGCAGGTCATCGTGCCGCCCGCCGATAAATTCCTGAACGTGAAGGTAACGTCCGACAAGGCCGTCTACCAGCCGCAGGAAGACGGAACATTTGACATTGAAGTGACCGACAAAGACGGCAAGCCCGTCAGCGCCGAAGTGACCGTGGGGCTTACCGACGCCGCCATTTACTATATCCAGAGCGAATACGCGCCCGATATCCGCCAGTATTTCTACGGCGACAAGCGTCAGCAGAGCATCCAGATGCAGGCGAGCTTCTATCAGCGCAGCTATGCCAATTTCGTGCGCGGCGCAGATGGTTCGCTTATTACCAATGAAGAAAGCGAACGACGCAAACGCGCTGACAGCCCTGCCGACCAGTTGAAATCCGGCATGGATGACAGCCACAGCCGACTCCGCGACCAGCTTGGTGCTGTGGGAGGCAAAGCCGATTTCGGCAACGCGCGCGCGGAAGGCGCGATGAAAAGCCTCGCCGCACCGGCCACCGCTGCAATGGAGCTGCGGGCGCCGCGCCAGAACGCCAAGGAATCGGATTCCAAGGACAAGAACGAGAACGAGTTGAAGAAAAAGTCGTCTGCCCTCGACGAGGAAAGCGCGCAAAACGGCGGCGGTGGCGGCGCGATGAGGGAACCCGAACGCACCCGCACCGATTTCCGCTCGACGGTTGTGTGGCTGCCCTCGGTCGTGACCGACGGCAAGGGCCGCGCGCAGGTCAAGGCGAAATTCCCCGACAGCCTCACCACCTGGCGCATGACGGCGCGGGCGAACACCGCCGCGACCGCCATCGGCAACGTGACGCATGAAGTGAAATCGAACAAGGAACTGATGATACGCCTGCAAGCCCCGCGTTTTTTCACCGAGCGCGACCTTGTCGATGTTTCGGCCCTGATCGACAATATGTCGGACGCGCCTGTAACGGTGCAGCCGGTATTGAAAGCTGAAGGCGTTACCATCACCGGTCTTTATAAAGACGGCAAATTCATGAAGGGCGAAATGGCGAATGTCGAAGTCCCCGCCCACGGGCAGGCGCGAGTCGACTGGGCCGTGATGGCGAACAAGGCGGGTGTCGCAAAGCTGCAGGTCATTGCCAAATCGGCGAAGGCTGCGGATGCGATGGAAAAAACCTACCCCGTCATCCCGCACGGCATCGAGAAATTCCTTGCCCAGTCTTTGGTGCTGAAATCGCAGGACGGCGGCGAGCTTTCGAAAGAGCTGACCATTAATATCCCGAAGGAGCGCATTAAAGAAGCAACCTCG
Organism: Alphaproteobacteria bacterium; assembly: GCA_043759865.1. Lineage (GTDB taxonomy): Bacteria > Pseudomonadota > Alphaproteobacteria > Micavibrionales > UBA2020 > JAPWJZ01. Next base: position 5,847 of record JAYUPV010000449.1, read on the forward strand.
CTGCGGCTCACCGTGTCGCCGTCGCTTGCGGCGAACCTGCTCGACGCCCTGCCGTACCTTGCCGATTACCCCTATGGCTGCGTCGAGCAGACCATGAGCCGCTTTTTGCCTGCCATTATCGTGCGTAAAACCATGCGCGACCTTGGCATCAAGGCGGAAGATGTGGAGGCGTATATCAGCGACGTGCTGGAACCGCGTGGCGACCCCAAGGGCCACCCGCAGCGCCGCACCGATACGACGTATTCAAAGCTGAACAAGATGACGACCGATGCGCTCACCCGCCTCTACGATTTCCAGCATGCCGATGGCGGCTGGGGCTGGTGGAAAGACGGCGACAGTGACCGTTTCATGACCGCCTATGTTGTCTGGGGTCTCAGCCTTGCCAATGAAGCGGGGATGGATGTGCGGAGCGATGTACTGGCGCGCGCGGCCGAATTCCTGCGTAACCAGTTGGTCGAGGAAGAAAACCAGCCCGATATGCTCGCCTGGATGCTGCATGCCCTCGCCAACAACGGCACGCAGCCCGATGAACGCACCGACCGCCAGCGCACGCGCCTGTGGGATATGCGTACCAAGCTGAACCCCTATACCCGCGCGCTGTTCGCGCTTGCCGAGAACAAATACGGCAACGCCGAACGTAGCCGCATCCTCGCGCAAAACGTGCCGAACGGCGTTTCCGAAGACAAGGAAAACGGCACGGCGCATTGGGGTGAATCGGGCGTGCATTACCGCTGGAGCGACGGCGGCGTGGAAGCGACGGCTTTTTCCATCAAGGCGCTCGCCAATATGGACCCGCAAAGCGAATACCTTGAAAAAGCGGTCAAGTGGATGATACTGAACCGCCGTGGCGCGTCGTGGAAAAACACGCGCGATACGGCCATCGCCATCCTCGGCCTTGCCGATTACCTGAAAGCCACGCGCGAGCTGGCGCCGGAATACGATTATATCGTGACGGTCAACGGCAAAACCGTGCGCGAGGGCAAGGCGAACGCTTCCAACGTGTTCTCCTTCGACCGCATCATCGACATTCCGGCCGAGGCGTTGAGAGACGGCAACAACAGCGTGAAAGTCACCATGAAGGGCAAGGGCGCGCTGTACCTTGCCGCGCACACGAAATATTTCACGCTCGAAGAACCCATCACCAAGGCAGGCAACGAGATTTTCGTGACGCGGAAATTCTTCAAACAGGCCGTGAAAGAAACGCTGATGAAGGGCTATACCGAAGACTGGGCCCCTTTGAAAGACGGCGACTCCTTGAAAAGCGGCGACCGCGTGCGGGTCGAAGTGCAGCTGGAAGCGAAGAACAACTATGAATATCTTATCGCCGAAGACTACAAGGCGGCAGGGCTTGAGGCTGTGTCGCTCACCAGCGGCGCGGGCGAGGCGATAACGCTTGATAAAGACGGGCGCGAGACATCAACCCGCACGCCGCTTTATCAGGAATTCCGCGACCAGAAAGCGGCGTTCTTTATCGCGAAGCTGAAGCAGGGCAAGCACCTGATACGCTATGAACTGCGGGCGGAGATACCGGGCGACTTCCACGCCATGCCCGACCAGGCGCATGCCATGTATGTGCCCGAAATCCGCAGCAACAGTGACGAAATGCGACTCAAGGTGAACGACTAAGCCCTTCTAAGCAGCAAGCGCAGGCGGCGGCGGTGTGACTTTTACTTTCAGCGCCTGCACCGCGCCGACTTCCTTCCGGGCGGCGGACTGGTTGAAGTTTTTTATGAAGTGGTCGCGGATTTCGGGGAAGCGGTCATAGATGCTGCCGAATTTTTCCGATGCCGCGATCTCGGCGGTTTTGGTTTTCAGCGTCAGGTCGATTTCCTTTTCCGCGCGTTCAAATGTTTTCCACGCACTTTCGAGCGGGTCTTTTACTTCCTTGCGGAAGAGGGCGCCGAAATGCTCGCCGACGAAATTCGTGCTCAAGCTGCCAAATCCGAAGGCGACGCTCGCCAAGCCTGCCGCGATGCCGATAACGGGCCCTGCGACTGTCACCAGCGCCATCCCGCCGAAGATGCCGCCCAGAACGCCGCCCAGATACGTCACAATCCTGATCGTGTCCGCACGGTCGCTGATCTTGTCATTGATGTCGCGCATGAAGTATTTTGTGCGGTGCTTGTTGACCAGCGCAGCATCGAGGCGCTCCGCCGGATCTTCGAGCAGCAGCGCGGCATCAAGCGCGGCGGAACGATTGTCAGCTCCGGTTTTCAGTGCCTGCATGTCGCGCAGGGATTTGGGCATGAAGAGCAATCAAGTCTCCTTTGTTGGTGATTCCATATAACAAGGAGTGTAGGGGTGGCGGTACATATGTCCATCACATACCAAAGGATATTTGAATTTATCAAACTATATCAGTGGATTAACCGCGTATATATATTTTCATAACTGGTATGTTACGGCAGCTGAACGAGAGCAGAAAAAACGGAAAGCCTTATTCGCCGTGCAGTCTTGCCGCGACGAGAGCCTGATAGCGGCTTTGCAGCTGACGCGCTTCGGCATCGGCCTGCAGGCGGG
>JAYUPV010000450.1:0-5235 GCA_043759865.1 Alphaproteobacteria bacterium
GCGGCGGGCCTTTCGATGACCTCTCCGGCGGCGATCTGGCTGACAAGCGTATCTGGCAAATGGCGAATGGGCATGGCTATTTATAGCCTGATTCACGCGCTTGACAAAGGGGGTGGGGTGACATAATTTTGGCTGAATTCGTTAAATTTTTACAATGACTTATCCGGTGGATATAGCGGCCTTGCGCCGCCTGTGCCAAGCGTATTTTTAAAGGAAAGCCAAGATGGAAAAGAAGAAATCCGAGCTGTTTTATGGCCTGCTGACCGTGAAGCTGGCAAACCCGCCCGCTTCGGCCGATGACACTTACAAGGCCATCAAAGCGGCGCTTGGCTTGAGCGACCCGCAGATAGACGACCAACTGGGCGTCGCGCCGCAGCTCCTGTCGCATGTCGACCAGTCAAAGCTCGCCCCCGGCGAAAAGGTTTTTATCGTCGGCGTGGAAAGCAAGACGCTGTGGCAGATGGCGGATAGCGGCCACCCGAATGTCGTCGGCTGCATGAACGCGCTCGGCTACACCGGCGGCAACCCGCCGCTGCACCTGAAAGGGCAGGCGACACCGCCCCGCAAACCGAAACAAGGCGGCCCGAAGCCTTAAATATAAATGGCAACAATCTTTACCCATCCGCTCGTGCCGGTCGCGATTGCGATGGTGCTGGGACAGAAACGCATCCCGAAGCCGCTGTGGCAGGCGGGCATGGTGGCGGCTGTCGTGCCCGATTTTGATTGCGCGTCCTTCATACTCAAAATTCCGTATGAAAGCCAGTTCGGGCATCGCGGTTTCATGCATTCATTCGTTTTTGCCGCCGCCTTCGCCGCGCTGTGGGCATGGCGCAACATGGAATTCAAGGTCGACGGCGAAACGCCGAAACGCTGGGTCATTTTCGCCTATATCTTCGCCTGCACTTCCTCGCACGGCATACTGGATGCGTTTACCGACGGCGGTCAGGGTGTGGCGTTTTTCTGGCCGTTTACCGCCGAGCGTTATTTCTTCCCTGCGCGTCCTTTGCTTGTTTCCCCCATCGGGCAGAGCTTTTTCAGCGATTACGGCCTCGCGGTATTCCTGGCTGAATTGAAGCTGGTGTGGCTGCCGTGTCTTCTGATCGGGATGCTGGGGGTTGGCGTGCGGAAGATGTTGGAAAAACGCACGGCTGCGAAGTAAGCGCTATTCTGTCTGCCGTTCGCTATGCGCTTTCACCCATTCCTGCGCCTGTTTACCAAGTGATGCTGCCTGTTCAAGCGAGAGATGTTCGGCGGCGCGTCTTGCGTTCTGGGCGGGCAGGGTGGTGGCGAGCTCGGGGTCGAGGGGCGATATTTCCCTGCCGTGACCCGCGCCATAGGTTTCATCCATGAATTCGACCAGTACTGTCGCATACCAAAGATACGCCTTCGCGTAGTCTTTGCGGTGCAGGTAAAGATGCCCGAGATCGGCCTGGCAGGACAGTGCCGTTGCAAGCCCGCTGTCGGCGCAGCGGGTGAAATAGCGGATGGCTTTTGTATAGGCGGGTTTCGCCGGGCTGCCGGTGCAATAGGAAATCGGCTCGGGCGCGTCGGGGTTGTAGGTGTCTTCGTTGGCGAACAGCGAGAGATGGTAGAGGCCGAGATATTCATTCGCTTGCGCGGCGGCTCCGGCATTTTTGCTGGCGGCGATTTTTTTCCACCACTTCACCGTTTCCGCGCCCTTCGCCGCCGCGTCTTCGCGCGCGCATTGGTATTCGGCGAGGTGGAACATCGCCTTTACATCGCCTTTTTCCGCCTTTGCTATCGTCGCCTGATTGGGGCCCGACATGCAGGCGCCAAGCGGCAGCAGGAAAAGAAACGCGAATACTGGCAGCCTGTTTTTCATTGCCTTGAATTATATCGCCGGAATCGCGCCGCGCCAATGACTGCCGTTGGGAAAAGGCTGGAAATTCGTTTTAATTCAATATGTTAATATGGCAGCTTGACGGAAATCGGGGGCGGGCTTATACATAATGCCAAGTCCAGAAGCCTATGATGCCGGGGAAGCGGTTTTGCTTGTTTCTCGCCCGCCCGAAAAATTCCGATACGGTTTCGCAAAACACCCGTTTGAGTTTTCAATTTTCAAAGGATCGAACGCCATGGAACAAGCAGCAGCAGAAACGCCGACAACAGCAACCGCACCGGCAGCCCCCGCCACCAACGATAAATTCGTCAAAATATTGGGCAGGACGCGCTCCGTTCTGAAAGGCGTGATGGGCGTGGGCGCGCTGGTTCTTGGCGGCGCGATGCTGGCCTCGGGCGTCGCTATCCCGATGGTGCTGGGCGCGGCGGCGCTTTACACCGGCGGGCGTTCGGTTTTCGAAGCGGGCAAGGAATTGCTGCCGCTCGCAGCGCAAAGCGCCGTTTCAAAATTTTTCACCGGCAAGGAGCTGACGGAAATCACCCCTGTGAAGCAGCCGACCACGCCTCTCGGCAAAGCCGTGCGCGTGGCCGAACTTGTGGCGCTGACCCTCACGGGTTATGCGGCGGCGGCGGCCGGCGCGTTCGCAGCCGCCTGGGGCGGCGAGAGCGCCGTTGCGACGGCATATCTTTACGGCGGCCTCGCGACGCTTGCGGCAGGGACTGTCAGCCTGCTGGGTCAGGCCTCGCGCGGCATTGCTTCGGTGGTGAGGAACTGGGGCAAGGATAAAACCGCGACGGCGGATGCTCCGGCAACTTCTGCGCCCGATGCAGCGCCCGCCTCGACGCTGTCGACGCGCCGTTCGGATCTCGCGTTCAATGCTTCCGCTGAAATGGCGATGCTGGCGCAGCCTGCAGCCGTGCCCCAGCCGAAGCCGCCCGCAGCAGCACCGAAACAGCCCTGATAATATATAGGTTATTTACCCGGCGCTTTGCCTTCGTCGAAGATGGCTTTGTCGAGCAGCGCGTCGGTGAATACCGCGCCTTTCAGAATCGCGTCGGAAAAATCGGCACCGCGAAGATCGGCATTGGTGAAATCGGCGTCGGTGAGGTCGCATTTGTTGAAGCGTGCTTCCATCAGCCTTGTGTCGGTGAATATCGCCTGACGCAGTGTTGCTTCTTCGAGGCGGCAGGGGAAGTGGTAGACAACGCCATCGGGCTTTTTCAGGACAAGCGGATTCATGTTGGCGCGGCTGAAATTGGCACGTTGCATCATCGCGTGGCGGAAACGGGTGCCGCGCAGGTCGGCGCTCTGGAACAGGCACTTCCTGAAATCGCAGTCGTCGAGGTTCGCGCCCTGCATTTCCACGCCGCGCAAATCCATTTCGGCGAACATGCAGTTGTTGGCACGCAGCGCGGTGAAACGCTTGCCGCCCATTTTCGGGCCTTTGCGGAAATCGACTTCGTTCAGCGTTATCTGCTTGCCCGTGCGCCCGACGGTCGCGACCCATTGCACGTGTTTCAGCAATTGCTCGTCGAGCGTGACAGGCATTTCGGCGACAGCCGAGCCCTTGGTTTCGCCCGTCAGGGTGAGGGTGAAGTTGCTGCCGCTTTTTTCGGCCTTTTCCATGCTTGCGCCGGTCATGGTGGCGTAGGAAAAATCGGCGTTGCGGATGTCGCCCTGCGACAGGTTGACGTTGGAAAGGTCGGCGCCTTTCATGTTCGCGCCCTGCAGGTTGATGCCCTGCATCTGCGCGTTTTCTAAAATCGCGTCGCTGAAATCGGCGGCGATGGCGGTAGCACCCGTCAGGTTCGCGCCGGTGAGGTCGGAGCCGGTGAACATGACAATGCCGGCCTCGGCGGTTTTCGCATACTGGTCGTCGGCGCTTTTCACCTTGCGCTTCACAATCGTGCGCCCCTGCCGCAGATCTGCGCCCTGTAAATTCGCCATGGAAAGGTCGGCCGAGCCGATTTCCGCGCCGCGCATGTCGGCGCGTACAAGCTTGGTGTTCGTCAGTTTTGCGCCCGAAAGGTCGACGCCGAACATGGTCGAGCTTTCAAAATTCGCGCCGGTCAAATCGGCATAGGCCATGATGCAGCCGGTGAAATCGGATTGCGACAGGTTCTGTCCGATAAAACTGAGACCCGTCATGTCGCGGTCGCGCACCACGGCGCGCGCACCGCCCGGCTTGGCGGTTAGAAAATTCTGGTGCTTGCGGATGATTTCGTTCAATTCGGCCTGCGTGACAGGCTTCAGCGTGAACTCATCATCTTCTTCCTTGATCGCCATGACGAATTATAACCTTCTGGTCATATGTGGATACCCCACCGTTTTCAGGCAGGGCTCACAAAGCTATGATATAGCAGGATGCTTGAAAAAGCGTTAAGCCGCAAGGCATTGGTTTAAATGGGATTTATGCCGCCTTGTCAGCTGACGACAAGCGCGCCGCTTGTTACGAGCGCGACTTCATCGGTTAGCGCGGTTACGTTCTGCAGCAGCGCGATCTGGGTGAAGCCGCCCGCGCCGGAACCGTCGAGGTCGACACTCAGGATGCTGTCGGCCCCCGCTGTTGTGATTGAAACGAAATCGGTGAGAACGCTGGTGCCGTCGATGAAGCCGGCAGCCGACAACAGGTCGCTGATATCAAGCTTGTCATGCTCTGCAAGCTTGAAATCGGCGAGGGTGTCAAACGAGCCGTCGGAAGATGCGGAGAGGAAGGCGAAAATATCCGCGCCCTTGCCGCCGGTCAGGATATCGGCGGCAAACCCGCCCTCCAGCCTGTCGTTGCCGCTGCTGCCGTTGAGCCGGTTTACGCCGTCGTTGCCTGTAAGGCTGTTTGCCGAGATGTTGCCCGTGCCGTTGAGATCGCCAGCACCCGTGGCGAGAACGAGGTTTTCGATTCCCTTGCCGATGACATAGCTCACGCTGCTCTCGACCGTGTCGATGCCCGACTTGTCGGTGACGATATCGCCGGCATTGTCGACGATGAAAGTATCGTTGCCATCGCTGCCTTCCATGATGTCCGCACCTGCGCCGTCATCGAGGACGTTGTCGCCGGTGTTGCCGGTCAACGTGTTGATGCCGTTATTGCCGGTCGCGTCGATGTCGCCGCCGCCGGTCAGGATCAGGATTTCGGTGTTGAGCGCCCGCAGCCCGAGGTCGAAGCCGGCGCTGCTGCTGACGGTATCGGTGCCGCCGCCGGGGGCTTCGACGATGACGTCTGCGCCGCTGTCGACGAAATAGAGGTCGTTGCCGATGCCGCCCATAAGGGTTTCGTTATTTGCGCCGCCGTCGAGCGTGTCGTTGCCTGCGCCGCCATCGAGCGTGTCGGCCGCAGCCCCGCAATACATTTTATCGTTGCCGCCAAAGCCCTGCCA
>JAYUPV010000451.1:0-3033 GCA_043759865.1 Alphaproteobacteria bacterium
GTGACCGACCCGAAAAACCTCGCCTCGCTCGAAGAATCCATCAACGCGGCGATCGACACCTTGAAGGCGCAATACGGCGACCCGTTCGCGGTGAAATACGGCAAGCGCAGCGTTATCAAAGCCGTTTTCGACTCTGTCGCCTCCAAGATGTCAAAGGAAACGCCCGAAACCGCGCTGACAAAGGAACTGATAGAAGTCGCAGAAGCCGCTCGCAAATACCGGGCGCACGATGTTTGGCAGATGGATTTTATCAGGCGCACGGCCGAGACGCTGGAAAAAGACAAGCAATGGCCCATGCGCGACAAGGACAACCACAATACCACGCTGAGCAGCGAGTTTTCGTCCAGATCGCACGACGCTTTCTGGGCCAAGACGCAGGCGAGCATCCGCTATAACCTGCAGGACGACACCGTGCCCGCCCGCAAGCCCTACCGCGCCGCCAAGGATTTCATGTTAGCCCACAAAGGCGACATCTCCGCAGCCGTCAAAACCGTTTCCGCGCAGATCGAGCAGGAAATCGCCGCGAAGAAAAGCGCGCCTGCGCTGAAGCCATAAAAGCAAAAAACAAGCGAGACCAAATGTCAGACCTCAACGACCCCCGCGTCTTTTTCGCCGCCGAACGCACGGCGCTGGCGTGGAACCGCACCGCGCTGACGCTTATGGCCTTCGGCTTCGCGGTCGAGCGTTTCGGCATCGTCATGCGGATGCTGGAGGACAAGGCGGCGCCCGACAGCCATACCGGCCCGTCTTTCTGGTTCGGCCTTGTGTTCATCGCCCTTGGCTGCTTTTTCTCCTGCGCCGCCGCGCTGCAGTACAAGAACATCCTGAAAACCCTGAAGCCCGTGGAAATTCCTGCGCAGGCAAACCCCAAGCTCGCCTTTATCCTGAACCTCGCGATTGCGCTGATGGCGGCGGTGTTGGCGGTATATCTTGTGTCGTCAAATCTGCTATAAAAGCATGATGAAAACCCTACTGTTCCTCGCCCTGCTATTCCTCTCCGCGCCTGCGTTCGCGCATGACGGTTCGCTGCCGCTTGGCGACGGAAAAATTTCCGCTGCGCCGAAGGTTGGTTATATCTGGTCCTGCCAACAGAATTTCAATACCAATGCACCCGGCGCGAAGACCAACGGCGACTGGATACAGGGCAATGTCTGGTTTCCCGACAAGAAAATCCATGTGCGCGGCAAAGTCATTTGGGATTCAGAAATCAGCATCACGCGCGAAGAAAGCGACCGCGTTATCAGCGCCAACAGCCTGCCGCGCCACCCGACCGGGCTTTTCCCCGTGCGGCGCGATGATCCGGCCTATAAAATCGACCGCAACCCCAACGCGATTTCCGAGCAGGAAGTTTTGCTGCGGCTGCCGATGGACCCCACCGTAGTCGACCCTTCCTGCCTGCCCATGGGCATGATTGGTTTTACCATCAGCGGCGCCGTCATTTTCAACGGCCTAGATGCCGGCGGGCGCGATGCCGCCGCACACGAAGTACAGGACAATTGCGACGGCCACCCCGAGCACCAAGGGCAATACCATTACCACAGCTACAGCGCATGTTTTGAAGACGACGCGGGCGAGCGCGGCAACCACAGCGACCTTATCGGTTATGCGCTCGACGGCTTCAGCATTTACGGGCTGAAAGGCGAGGAGGGGAAGGCGCTGTATTCAAACGACCTCGATGCCTGCCACGGGCACAAACACTCCGTCATGAAAGACGGCGCGCTGCAGGATGTTTACCACTATCACATGACGCCCGATTACCCCTACACCCTCGGCTGTTTCATGGGTGCCGCGCCGGAAATGATCGGCGTCGCGGGCAGCAACGCTTTCGATTTCGAAGGCCGCCCCCAACTGCCGCCGCCGGATAACCACCGCCGCATCATGCAAGACGCCGCCGCAACCCTCAACATCTCCCCCGAAACCCTGCGCAACGCCGTCGGCCCCCCACCCCCCGATTTCGCCCACGCCCCCAAACTCCTCGGCATCCCCGAAGCGGATATAACGGCGGCGTTTGAGAGGGCTGGGGGTAGGAGGTAAAAAAATTACTTGTCGTCATCAGACGGATTGTTGTTCAATTCCTCACCGCCGAGGAGGATAACATTGTCGCCGCCGGTAATAGGGGGTAACTTGCCGGGCGTGCTGCGGGTCAAGCCGACTTTGCCGCCTTCTTCAAGAATACGCTCTCTCACCAGCTTGTGAATTTCCCCGACCTTCAAAACCCCGCCCGGATAATCTTGGGACACAAGAAGCATTGGCCAGTAGCCATTATCGAGATACCAAATCTTCTTCTTTTCCCATGCCTGCCTGTAGCCGTAATCATCCAGCATGCCAACATGCTCCCAGTACCAAAGCCGGTTTTTAAGGCGGATGGTGAAATCCGGATAGCGGGAGTCACGGGTAATTTGCCCAAAAAGCTTCTTCTCGTACTCGATGGCTAAACCATGGGAAATCAAAGCTTCATATACGATAACCTCGCTCTTTGAGCGGACTTTGATGCCATCGGAAGTCTCATGGATACGACCTGCTTCCCAATTTTTGTTGAATGTCTTTTTAGGGTAAGGAGCGCTGCCTTTCCAAGGCTGTTTGCTTTTGGAGTCCCCCCGATTCCAATAGCGCTCATTGTCTATATACCCCTTTAGCCCTTTATGAAGCAGGTATACTCCTGCTGCTGCCACAAGGAATAAAGTTTTATAAAATTCATCCATTAAAATCCAACCATCGTATTCAACCGTGAGTTGCTTACCACTTACACGTTATCCAAAAATAGTTAACACTCGAAAAATCGGATTACGTAAACTTACCATCCCTTGCAATCCCCCCCTAATTTGCTTAATTAATAAAGGTTATTTTTGATGGAAATTATGAGGGCTCTGTGACCACTTCTGCACCTTCGGGCAAGGCTAAACTTGAGACGGTGAAATCGCCGTCCAACATCGCCTCGCCGGAGCAAATGCTCCAGTATTATAAAGACATGCTGCTCATCCGCCGGTTCGAGATGCACATTTCGCAGAACGCTTGGATGTATGAGAGAAACAA